>JBAVVQ010000677.1:0-3822 GCA_049697375.1 Rhodomicrobium sp. | reverse complement strand
TCCCAGAGCTTGGCCGTGTTATCGCGAGCGCCAGTGAGAACGCGGCTGCCGTCGGGGGAGATGTCGACGGCGGCGACCTCGCCGCCATGATTGCCGACGGTGCGGATCAGCCGCCCGTTTACAACATCCCATATGGCGGCGCCATTATCAGCGGCGGACACAAGCCGGGCAGCGTCGGGCGTAAATCTAAGGCTGAAGCCGTTTCGTAACCCCGTGCCGAAACCCCCAAGGTAGGCGCCCGACGCCGCATCCCATAGCTCGGGCCCGCTTCCTGTCGCGAGCAGA
This sequence comes from Rhodomicrobium sp., assembly GCA_049697375.1. Classification (GTDB taxonomy): domain Bacteria; phylum Pseudomonadota; class Alphaproteobacteria; order Rhizobiales; family Rhodomicrobiaceae; genus Rhodomicrobium. The sequence goes on along the minus strand of JBAVVQ010000677.1, from coordinate 3,537 downwards.
CCATTCGGGGCCATAACGGCTGTACGGACCACAACGCTTTTCGCTCGTGACTCGATGGTTCTTACGAGGGACCCGTCTCCTGTATTCCAAATAACAAGCTTTCCGTCTTCGCCGGCGGCAAAAATGCGACCGCCATCAGCGGAAAAACCTACGGCGGCGACGCTATCGCGCTGCCCTTCATAAACCTTGAGGAGTTCGCCGGTGGCGAGGTCCCAAAGTTTGACATTCCTGACCTTTCCCCAACTCCCTGAAAGCACCTTCGCGCCATCTGGAGAAACGGCGACCGAGATGAAAAGGTCTTCATCGCGATCGGGCCCGGCCCCGCGGAGCCTGTTCCAATAGCGCCAAACCCGACTTCCGGGCAAAGTACGCAGGAGAGTCCCTTTAGCCGTATCCCAAACGCGAAGGGTCTGATCGAAACTGGCTGCGAGAAGTTGTTTTCCATCGGGCGTGAAAGCCACCGAATACACGCCCGAAGCGTGTCCCTCGAAATGGAACAGCAGTCGTCCCGATTGAACGTCCCACAAATAGGCGTCATTGTTGGCGCCCCCGGTTGCAAGCTGATGGCCATCCGGGGAGAAAGCTGCGGCTTTGATGGTTCCATCGCTGCCGCGAAAGGACTGGATCGTCTTCCCGCTGGCCGTGTCGATCAATTGGAGCGACCAGCCATCCCGCCCGGCGAAGACCTCCTTGCCGGAGGGCGAGAAGGCCACGGCATGGACCTCTCCGTAGCCGTTCTCGAACGTGCGGATGAGCTTGCGCGTCCTGACATCCCAGATCTTCAGAATTCCATTGACGTCGCCGGAGACGAGCCGGGCGCCATCCTGGCTGAAGGCAATGGAATTGACGATTTGTGCGTGGGGAACCGTCGGGACGACTTCCACTGTCGCGCCGTCTTCAGCAATGGCTTCGGAAAGGCCCAATACCCCAAAGAGGAAAACAAAAAGGAAAAGAAGAATGATAGGGGGTCGCCGCATGATTTACCTCAGAGCCGAAGCCCAGCGATGCTCTCCAGACGCGTTTTCGATCGTCCGGGTTTCAACTTCCACGGCTGCCGACCGAAGCATATGAAACGGAGAGGCGCAAATTCAAAGCGACGCTGTTCTCTTATCGCGGCGCATAGGTCAACAGCATTTACATGACGCTATCCTGCGAAGAGTAATCGCCGTTCGGGAAACTCAGGATGGAGCCTCCGAGCCGGCTTCGGTAGTCGATCAATGCAGTTATCCCTAGCCGAAACACTGTTCTCTTCAGTTCAGCAGAACCTATATGTGGGTGATGCCGCGGCTCACTTGAGAAGACCGATGACTGAAGCAAATACAGACGTTGCGTTTGCGCGCCACCCGATCGACGCGGTCTCAGGCGGCGCTTCCGCCTGCGACACCGCCAAGCGCCAGCGGATCCTAGAGGGCGCGCGCCGGGTTTTTCTGCAAGACGGCTTCGACGGCGCCAGCATCGGCGATGTCGTCCGCGTTGCGGGCGTATCGAAAGGCACGCTTTACGCGCATTTCCCCAGCAAGGAAAAGCTGTTCGAGGCGCTCATCATCGAAGACCGCCGCAAACAGGCCGAAGCGCTTTTCACGCTGGATGAGAACGATCAGGACGTCGTCCGCGTGCTGCGGCGGCTCGGCAGAACCTTCCTCGATATGCTGCTTAGCGCTGACAATCTCGACTTCCTCCGGATCGTGGTCGGCGCGTCGACGAAATTTCCGCAACTCGGCAAGGTGTTTTATGAGGCCGGGCCACGCGAAGGAACCAACAGACTCGCTTCTTATCTTCGCCGTCTTACCGAACAGGGGATGCTTGCCGTCGAAGACCCGCAGCTTGCCGCGCGACAGTTTCTCGATCTCTGCAAAACGGGGATCCATTTGCGCATGATGCTTGGGGATCGCACTGCGCCGGCCTCCGAGGACATCGAGTACAACCTGGACGGCGCAATCAAGGTGTTTCTTGCAGCTTACGGCCAGAGGCAAAGCTGAGGCTTGCCAAGAATGCAAGCGATTACGACGCCGGATCCAGCCTCGACGATGATGAGTACCTACTTTAGAATATTGAAGGTTTAGCCGGAAGCCGTCTTGCCAATTGCGTTCGGGTAGACGATTTGCCGGAACATAAGCGAGTTATCGGGAGAAACCGCTCGGTCAGGAGTTTGGGCGATGGCGAATTTGAACGAAATTCTAGAAAACGCGAATGGGGGCGAAGCAATCCCGATACTTGGGCAGGAGCTTGGACTGACTCCGGAACAGACCCAGTCGGCGATTACAGCGCTTCTTCCGGCCATATCCTCAGGCTTGAAGCAATCGACATCAAGCGTCGACGGTCTGGGAAATCTGTTCGCGCTGATGGGCCAGCAGAAGGATCTTCCCGGCCTGTTCGAGGATGCGAAAACGGCGCTTTCCCCAGATGGGCTCGCCGCTGGGAATCAGGCCCTTTCCCTCATCTTCGGTTCGCAGGAGGCGAGCCAGGCGATCGTCGATCAGGCGCAGAAATTTTCTGGCGTGAGTTCGAGCGTCCTGGACAAGATGTTGCCGGCGCTCACGGGGATCGCCGTTTCCGGACTGATGCGCAGCGGATCTCCCGCAACTGCCCCTCTCGGCGGCGCGCAAGGCGCCCTGAGCCCGTTCGGAGCAGGCGGCGGACTTGGCGACATCCTTGGCCAGGTTTTTGGACGTGTGCTGACGGGAGGGGCGGCGCCTGCTCCTGCTCCCGCGCCCTCCTCCGGAGGCGCTGGCCCGCTCGGCGATATCCTTGGACAGATATTTGGACAAGGGGCGGGATCGGGGCGCGCGACGGCTCCAGCTCCGCAGAGTTCGCCGTTTCCAAGTCCCGCCGACACAGGCGGCGGCCAGGCGGCGCCGGGCGGCGATCTTCTCAGCATGATTTTCCGCGAGGTTCTGAAAGGAATTCAGAACGGGAGCATCAAGCCCGTCATTATTGGCGGCGGCGGCCCGATCCAGATCCCCACGGGCGCACCGGGTGGACAAGACGGCTCCGGCGCGCAGGTTCCGGGCGGCGACATCTTCGGCAAGATTTTGCGCGATGTGCTTGGCGGAGCCCTTGGGGGCGGCGCCGCTGGAGGCGGCTCTGCACAGGCGCCGCAGATGCCTCAGGGAGGCGTCGCTCAGATGCCGCAGATGCCAACGCAAGCGCCAAGGGGTGGCCCCATGGGGGATCTGTCGGATCTGACGAGGCAGCTCGGCGTGATGGGCGGCGCGGGCGCTGCGGTGTTCGGGGATCGCCTCGATCACGGCCAGGATGTCGACCAGAGCCATCTCGACAACATTCAGGGCATCCTCGATCGTCAAGGGCGCTGACCGGTCGTTAAGGCCCCCTTCGTCATCCCCGAAACGCCGCAAGGCGTTATCGGGGACCGCTTCAAGCGCCGGCGACTGTTACGGTCCCGGATAAGGCTTCGCCTTTCCGGGACGACGACAGGGATTCAACCGGCTCTAAGCAGGTATTCTTCGGTTCGCCCACGAATGCCTCTCGTTTTCGGGGAAAGCGCATATGCGGGACCTATAGGGTCCTCCTGTGACC
>JBAVVQ010000676.1:0-1995 GCA_049697375.1 Rhodomicrobium sp. | reverse complement strand
TGTTCGGACCAATGAATGCGATGCCGTTCGCCTTCAGCGCCTCGGCAAAGGCCGCGTTCTCCGACAGAAAGCCATAACCAGGATGGATCGCTTCCGCGCCTGTCTGCTTGGCCGCTTCGATGATCCTATCCGCGATGAGATAGGACTGGGCAGCGGCCGGCGGCCCGATCAGAACGGCCTCGTCGGCCATGTCGACATGGACTGAGTCACGATCCGCTTCGGAATAGACGGCTACCGTCTTGATGCCCATCCGTTTCGCGGTCTTTATCACACGGCACGCGATTTCGCCGCGGTTGGCAATAAGGATTTTCTGGAACATGGCGGGCCCCCTCTGCGGCGGCGACAGGAAATTGCGCCGTTTGCGCTGTTTTAATACTGCCGCGCGCGCGCTTCAATGCTGCTTAATGTCATGGGTCGGACGCCTATGCGCTAGCGGTATAGCTGGCGGTCACTTCCCAACCAGGCGCCCCAGGCTTTAGCCTCCGATCTCGTCGCAACCGCGTCGCTGTCGTAACCGTCCTTCCCAACCATTGCCGAGAGCACTCGTAAGAGCTCGATCCGTGCCTCTGGCAAGAGCTTCCACGCCTCTTCGGTGAGCTTTTCACGTGCTCGATCATATATTAATATTCGCTTGAGCGCGGCCGGTTGGCAAGGCCGCCGTTGCCTCGCAGTCAATCTTCGTCGTTCTCGAAGCGCATCATCATCACTGCAGCGGCGGCGGCCGCTCCGCCGAAGGTGATTGCAAACCCTGCCGCAAGCATCGCGACAGCAAGCACACGGGAATCCGAGGTCCAGATCAGGGTGCCGACACCATTCACATCGGTCCAAAGCAGAAGCGCAAGCAGAAGCCAGCCTGCCCCGATGCCGATTGCGGCATGCAGCAAGAGAAAGCGCACGAGCTGGGGGAGCTGTTTCCAGGTCTTTCGAACGCGCTTCAGGACACTGCCCATCACCGCCACTTCTGCCCGGTTTCATGCCCAAGGCTGGCGCCAATCTGAGGGCTATATTTCAGCAACGCGGGAAGATCGGACCATCATCGTGGTGACACACGCCCCGTCTTGGCCGCCAAACACTTCGACGCCGGTAGTTGCCCGTAGGTCTTGCGACCTGTGGCAACCGTCTCATTAGAAAAGTTCTTCTTCGCTACGATTTGAGCGCTGGGAGGGGCGTCCATGGAAATGGCTTCTCGTCCGTGTCCATCACCACGTACCGCGTCGCATCCGTCAGCCATTGCGCTAATGGGGGCCCAAACTTCTGGATGGAGGGATTTGGAGCCTTTTTCCAGAGGAACCAGACGAGCTGTATCAATGCCAGCACAGTAAAAATCGCCAAGCCGACGCCTATAAGAAGAAAAAATACAACTGAAAAGCCAGCGCGGGCCCAATCCCGGCCCTGCTCGACTGTTGCTTGTCCGGCTTCACTCATTGTGTCTTCTCCATTTTCCTGCCTTCGAGTCCCTAGCATGGCTTTCGCGTCGACATGCTACGCTGCAGGTTGCGACTCAAGGCCGCGCCTTTCGGCAGCTTCGGGCGGCAAAGAAGATTTTGGGTGCGACTGTACCACAATGGGCGGTGATTACCCAACTTTCATAATGCCATAATCTGAAATAGCAGCAGGTCGGCGATGGCTGTTCGTCCTTCAACTTGCCGCTATGCCTCAGTGCGATCAAAAACATGGTTGCCGAGGCTTGAGTGCCGCCCTCCGGCTCTTTTGCAGAACACGAAGGAAGACTCGTTGCCTCGCTCAACGCAGGGCGGCGCTCGGCCCCAATGCGCAGTGCTCTTCAGGCAATATTAGTGTAAGCTTAACACTTGCGGCTACGTCTTATGACGACGGAGAGCTTTCGAGTTTCCAGCCGCAAATATAACTCGATGGCGCATGCGCAAGCGGGACGGCGACCCGGAAATTTGAGGATCAAAATGGCAATACTCGAGATCAGCAGCGCCTCGCCCCCCGACGACAGGGACGAAGAAATGTCGGCCCCGGGTCTCAGGA
>JBAVVQ010000675.1:0-2057 GCA_049697375.1 Rhodomicrobium sp. | reverse complement strand
GTTCTAGCCAGACAATTGTCGCCAAAACATCATCCCGCATGTACCAGCCATAGCCGGACGCCGGAAAAAGAATGCCGCCTCGTCGGTCACGATAGGGCAGCGGATAGAACGGCATGAAGACCGCTTTGCGGGCGTCCGAATGGTATTTTTCGTACGCTGGGAACTGAAATCGGATTTTGAACATGGAGAGGCATGACGCAGCCTCGATGGCGGCGCGTAATTCGCGCAGCGGGCCGCGGGCGGTCTCGTTATGCCGGATATTGATCCATTCACCAGAAGCTAGACTTGGGAAGTCGGCCATTGCCGCCGGGTAGGCGGACGCGATGTCATAGACATGCAAACCGCCGCCTTCCATGTAGCCTTGTTTGAGCAATTCGATCCGGCCGCCAAAATAGGCGTGATGGGCGGCCTCCTGCTGCGGACAGATGTCTATGGCGGCGATATCCTTGCCGTAACGCGTCTTCAATCCTTGATTCTCGATCAATGCCGAAGCCGCGGCCCCCGCGCCATGCCAGCCGCGCAAGTGTAAGCCGGTCTCATCGAAGCCCTTCCGCAAGTCCGCCATCATGCGCCCCAGGAGGCGCAGTTCGAGGGCCGTATAGATCTTGATTTCCTCGATCGGGATGGCCGCAAACCCGCCCCGCCGGTCATTCATGACGCGCATAAAATCCGCTTCTTCCTTCGTCGCGCGTCCGCTTTGGACCATGCTGTCGGTAACCGCGCTAAAGGACGATTGAAAGAAGCCAAAGACGTCGAAAATCCTGACATGTGCCGAATTGTTTAAGCGCTTTTTCCCGCCCGGTTTTACAGGGGGAAGCCACGGCTTATCGGGGTCGGCAAGCCGCCATATGTCGATCGACTTCCCTTTAGCATAGGAGATTGCAAATCCCTTCCAGAAGACTGGGGCATGGCCGATCGGCCTTTTGTTGCCGTCCGCGTCCGGGTAGGTCTCGCGCTTCTCGATCTCCCAAGCCGTCCTATAGGGGAGATGCCTTAAGATTTGCGTTACGTCATAGCCGAACGAGAACATGACGAAGACCGAGCCGCGGTCAACGAGGAAACGGCGGCTGCGATTGAGAGCGAAGGGCGGGCTTCGCCCGAAGCGATTGTCGAGTCGACGAGCTTCGTCGACATGGCCGCCGGATCCAAGCATCCTGGCGACCCCGCACCGCGCGAGAGGAGCAAGCTGGCCGCGGTGGTCGGCATGCTGCGGCGAAGCGAAGGAGCCACCATTGGCGATCTGACGGCGGCGACCGGCTGGTTGCCGCACACGACGCGCGCCGCGATCACGGGTCTGCGCAATCGCGGCTACTCGGTCGTCCGCGAACGGATGGAGCACGGCAGCTCAGCCTATCGGATCTCTGATGCGCCGGTCGGAGGATCGGACACTCGGGCCCCGAAAACGGCAGAGAATGCCCGGCAAAATGTCTCCGTCGTCAGGCTTCCAAATCCAGCTCCCACAAACCTCGGGAAAGACGCGAGAATTCGCTCCATTGAAAGGCATATTGGTACGTAATATCAAATACTGAATTCGTGGCGGAGAAAGGTGGATTCGAACCAGAGATACGGTTTGCCGTACAGCCTAGCGCGCAGACAGAAGTCTCCCGTACAACCGAAAAGCCACTTAGCCGTTATTTTAACAGGAGCCGAAACCCCGACGCCCCTGAAACCGGACTGCTGACTATGACGGGCTTTCGCGCCACAACATCGAAATGCCGGGGTAGGCCCGTTCGAGTTGCTCGGCTTTCTTCTCCGCCGCCTCCGCCCTGCAGTCGGAACATGATCGCCATCGCGCTCCGCAACTGCAATCCAATGTCTCCTGATCGAACCCAAGTTGCGCCGCGCGCTGTTCGCCCGCCTGATCCTTCAGGACGCCGCGGTGATTTTGCGCGACGAGCCGGTCGCGGCGGCGGACACCGCCACCACAGTCGCGCTGCTGGACCAGCTCATGCAGTGGCATGAAGAGGGGCGGACCGTGATCGCTGTACTGCACGATCTCGCGATGGTGCGAACGCGCTTCCCTGAAACCCTGGTGTTGGCGCGACGCTGTCTCGCCT
>JBAVVQ010000674.1:0-4360 GCA_049697375.1 Rhodomicrobium sp. | reverse complement strand
GAAGCCTTTTCGTCAAGGAGTGCATGATGGGTGGCGTCAGCCAATCTCTTCAATCGGCGGTTTTGAAGGAGTTCGTCGCCGCGTTCTGGCTTGGTATGAAATATTTTTTCAAGCCGAAGGCGACGATAAACTATCCCTACGAAAAAAACCCTGTCAGCCCGCGCTTCCGAGGGGAGCATGCGCTGCGCCGCTATCCCAATGGGATGGAGCGCTGCATTGCTTGCAAGCTCTGCGAAGCGATCTGCCCGGCCCAGGCGATCACGATCGAGGCAGGGCCGCGCCGCAATGATGGCACCCGGCGCACGACGCGCTATGACATCGATATGATCAAATGCATCTATTGCGGCTATTGCCAGGAGGCTTGCCCGGTAGATGCAATCGTCGAGGGACCGAATTTCGAATTCGCGACCGAGACGCCGGAGGAACTGCTTTACGATAAGGAGAAACTTCTGGCCAACGGCGACCGGTGGGAGCGAGTTCTGGCAAAAAATATTGAACTCGATGCGTCCTACCGCTAACCGTTCGGCTAGCACGTCCAATACGTCCGTTTGAAAATCCATCTAACCTGATTTGCCGTGAATCCGCGAAGCGGACAGTTCGAACGTCAAAATTTGCTTCACGCTGACGAGGGGCAGGGTGGGGCAGGCCAGCTGATACGGGCCGGTCCAAGAACTCCCTCGCCAAAACGTTGATCCGAAAGGGACAAGGGAATCCGGCGTTCCTTTCCTTGAAGAAAGACCGCATGACGGGTTCCGCTTAAAAGACACACGGCTTAACGCCGCACAATTTGAGATTGGCCGCGCATGACAATTGCTGGGTTCTTCTTCTACCTGTTTTCAATCGTGCTCCTTGGGTCGGGCATGATGGTGATCACCGCGCGCAATCCGGTTCACTCCGTTCTTTTCCTGATCCTCGCATTTTTCAATGCGGCCGGGCTCTTCATACTCTTAGGCGCGGAGTTCCTCGCGATGATCCTTGTGATCGTCTATGTCGGCGCCGTCGCGGTCCTTTTCCTCTTTGTCGTGATGACGCTCGATATCGATTTTTCGGAGCTGCGCGCCGGGGCCAGTCGCTATCTGGCGGTGGGGCTTGGGATCGGGCTTATCCTGCTCGCGGAACTCGTCCTCATGGTCGGAAGCTTCGCTGTTGCGCCAGGCGCCGTCCAACCCATCCCCGCGGAGCAGGTGACCAATACGGCCGCGATCGGGCGCGTCCTCTATACGAAATATGTCTATTTCTTCGAGCTCTCCGGCGCGGTGCTGCTCGTCGCGATGATCGGGACGATTGTGCTGACGCTCCGTCACCGCGTAGGGGCCAAGCGGCAGGACGTGGCTGAGCAGGTTGGCCGGCGTCGCCAGGACGCTATGGAAGTGGTTAAAGTCCAAACAGGCAAGGGGATTTCCTGACCGCCATGCCAAACACGATCTCACCTATCGAGGCAGCGACCGGCATCGCGCTCCAGCAATTTCTGACGGTGGCGGCGATCCTTTTCACGCTTGGCGCTTTCGGAATTTTTCTCAATCGCAAGAACGTCATCATCATCCTGATGTCGATCGAGCTGATGCTTCTCGCCGTGAACATCAACCTCGTATCCTTCTCCGCCTACCTCAACGACATCACAGGGCAGATATACGCGCTGATTGTGCTGACGGTCGCAGCCGCCGAGGCCGCCATCGGGCTTGCCATCATCGTGATCTACTTCCGGAATCGCGGCTCCATCGCCGTCGACGACATCAACTCGATGAGAGGGTGAGGCGCGCGAATGTATCCAGCGATTGTATTCCTGCCTCTGGCCGGCGCGCTCCTTGCGGGGTTCTTTGGACGCTCCCTTGGCGATAAAATGTCGGGCTTTCTGACGAGCCTGTTCCTCGTCATCGCAGCGGGCCTATCCTGGGTCGCCTTCTACCACGTGGGCTTCCTAGGCGAAGAGGCTCGGGTGCCCATTATGCCTTTTATCGGCGTCGGGGATCTGCAGACTACATGGTCGCTGCGCATCGATACGCTCACGGCCGTCATGCTGGTCGTGGTGACAACCGTCTCGGCTCTCGTCCACATTTATTCCATCGGCTATATGTCCGAAGACGACCGTCAGCCGCTCTTCTTTGCGGAGCTGTCGCTATTCACCTTCGCCATGCTATCGCTCGTCACAGCGGATAATTTGGTTCAGCTCTTTTTCGGCTGGGAAGGCGTCGGGCTGGCATCCTATCTGCTCATCGGGTTCTGGTATCACCGCCCGGCGGCGAACCAGGCCGCGATCAAGGCCTTTATCGTGAACCGCGTCGGCGATTTCGGCTTTGCGCTGGGTATCTTCGCCGTCTACTACATTTTCCGCGACGTCAATTTCGACACGATCTTCGCTGCGGCTCGGGAGAAGCAGTCGGTGATGATGCCTGTCTTCGGGTATCAAGTCGATGCGCTAACTGTGATTTGTTTGCTTCTTTTCATGGGCGCGATGGGCAAGTCGGCTCAGTTCCTGCTGCACACATGGTTGCCCGACGCCATGGAAGGCCCGACGCCGGTCTCCGCCCTTATCCATGCCGCGACCATGGTGACGGCGGGCGTTTTCATGGTCGCCCGCATGTCGCCTCTGTTCGAGCTTTCTCCGGTGGCGCTGACGGTCGTCACAGTGATTGGCGCGATTACCGCATTTTTTGCGGCCACTGTTGGCGTCGCCCAGAACGACATCAAGCGCGTGGTCGCCTATTCGACCTGCTCGCAGCTCGGCTACATGTTCGTCGCCCTCGGCCTTGGCGCCTATGCCGCCGGGATCTTCCATTTGTTCACGCACGCCTTCTTCAAAGCGCTGCTCTTCCTTGGGTCGGGCTCGGTGATCCACGCGCTTCACGGCGAGCAGGATTTGCGAAAAATGGGCGGCCTGCGCGGCGCCATCCCCTTCACCTTCGCGATGATGGTGATCGGCACGCTGTCGCTGACCGGATTTCCCTTCACGGCGGGTTTCTTCTCCAAGGACGCGATCATTGAAGTGGCCTGGGCTTCCACCGCGCCGGCTGCTCGTTATGCTTACTGGCTGATCGTGATCGCCGCTTTCCTGACGTCATTCTATTCGTGGCGGCTGATTTTCATGGCGTTCTTTGGAAGGCCCAAGGACGAGCATGCGTTTGAGCACGCTCATGAGTCGCCACCCGTGATGACCGGGCCGCTCCTTGTCCTTGCCATCGGCGCGTTAGGCGCGGGCTTCGTGTTCGCGAATTACTTCATCGAACATGGTTATGCGGAATTCTGGCGCGGCTCTCTTTTCACTTTGCGCGGCAATACGGTGCTGGAAGCAAGCGAGCATGTGGAATCGCCGCTCGTTAAGTGGCTGCCGACGATCATGATGGCTGGCGGCTTCCTGCTCGCCTACGTGGCTTACATCCGCGAAACTTGGCTGCCGGCCTGGACGGTGCGGAATTTCAAGCCGATTCATGCCTTCCTTTATAACAAGTGGTATTTCGATGAGCTGTACCACTGGATGTTCGTCCGGCCTACGGCCTGGCTCGCCCGCGTCCTTTGGATTTATGGTGACGGTGCGATCATCGATGGGCTTGGCCCTGACGGCGTGTCGGCGCGCGTTACAGCAATCACCAAGCGCGCCGTCCGGTTTCAAACGGGTTACGTCTATCAATACGCCTTCGTCATGCTGCTCGGCGTGGCGGCTATCGTCACCTATTTCGCTTATCTCTTCCGCGGGGCTTTGTTCAAGATATGAAAGATTGGCCCATTCTCACTACGATCATCCTTCTGCCGGTCGTAGGCGCTGTATTTCTCGCTATCCTGAGGGGGAACGACGAAGCCGCGCACAGAAACGCGCGCTGGATCGCCCTTTGGACCAGCTTGGTCACCTTCGTGGTCTCGCTCGTTCTTCTCGTTCAGTTCGATCCTACGAACAGCGGCTTTCAATTTGTTGAGCATCACCCCTGGCTTAGCAACACAATCACCTACTATGTGGGCGTCGACGGGCTTTCCTTGCCCTTCGTGATCCTCACGACGTTCCTGTTGCCGGTCTCGATCCTCGCGAGCTGGACCTCCATCACGGAGCGCGTGAAAGAATACATGATTGCGTTTTTGCTGCTTGAAACGCTCATGGTCGGCGTCTTCGTCTCACTCGACCTCGTGCTGTTCTATCTGTTCTTCGAGGGCGGCCTGATACCGATGTTTCTCATCATCGGCGTGTGGGGCGGCCCGCGGCGCGTCTATGCGTCGTTCAAGTTCTTCCTCTACACGCTGACCGGCTCGGTGCTCATGCTGCTGGCGCTGCTGGCGATGTGGTTCGTCGCCGGCACCACCGACATCCCGACCCTGATGCGCACGCAGTTCCCGGCGGGGATGCAGGCCTGGCTGTTCTTTGCCTTCCTGGCGT
>JBAVVQ010000673.1:0-3122 GCA_049697375.1 Rhodomicrobium sp. | reverse complement strand
GCCAACCCTGTGAGCCTTCAACAATTTGGAAAATACCACGCAAAGCAATTATGCTGAGGAGGAAAACAGCGGGGCGCCACTTTTCGCCCAACAGGATGACTACCAGGTCTTCGGCCGTCACCGACAGGATCGCCGCCGCTGGCATGAAGAAAAACGCCAGCGAAGACAATGCCGCTTCGTATTTCTGCCGAAGAGCAGCAGGATTTGATTGAAGTTTGCTGAGGGCCGCGCTTCCGACCGTGTGCAACTGAGCGATCGTCGTGACAATCGAGCTTTCATACAGTGTCGTTGCGTTTTGATAATAGCCAACCAACTTAGTCGGGTAGAACAGACCCAGCGCAATCCGGTCCACCGATTTGGCTAGGACATACGTGACCGAAAAAGTTACCACGTGCAGCCCAAAACGGACCATTGACTTCACTTCACTGTCAAGGACCGGAAAGCCGGGTCTCCATCGGCACAGGAGCCACGCTCCTACGGCAATACAGAAAGAGCTCACAATGGGTCGCAGCACAAGCGCCCAGTAGCCATATCCACGAATTGCGAATATTACAGCGATTGCAATTCCGGCCAAAGTACCGACAAACTGTATCTTGGCGATTGTGGCAAATTGCATTGTTCGGCGTAAGAGCGCCAGGTGCTGGTTTGCTAATCCGAGCAGCACGAAAGTGATCGCCGAATAGATTGCGATAGCCTCTAGCCTGGGTTCGCGGAATACCCATGCAATCAGCGGGCTGCACGCAGCCACAACCACCGCAAGCGCCAATCCAATTCCGCTGCTGAGCCAAAAAAGACTGCTGATCTGGCTTTGAGTAATCTTTCTTCTTTGCGCTGTAGCGTCTCCGAGGCCAAAATCGATCAAAAATGGCGCAAAGCTCGTCAAAACCGTAACAATCGCAAATAATCCAAAATCCTCCGGAGCCAAGAGCCGCGCCAAGACAACCGCAGCGGCTAATTGGAGGATCCCGTTACCGTATTGCACCGCGAGAGAGGCAATCCCGCCCCGCACAGCCAGACGCCCTAGGTCGCTCGACTCCTTGTGATCCTCAAAATACATTGCCGCAGCGTCGCCCATGCTTCGTCAACCTCCGTCTCCAAACACGTAACCAAGGTGCTAAGCATAGCGCCGGATGTGCATTGCGCCGCAACGCGGGAATTTGGGAGCCTTTAAGGCCCTCTGCTCGATGATGTGACGGACCGCGTCCCTATCGCCGCGGCGGTAAATCCCCGAAACCACCACCCTTTCCGCTTGGGTTCTCTCTATAGTAGGCGAGGCTGGTCGCCGAATTGCTGGTATTCCACCGCGTAGCCCTCCGAGCGATCCGGCCGATCGTCGCGCCCCAGCCTAGCCAAATTTCCGCGCCTAGTGACGACAGATTGTCCCAGAATGCCGAACGATCATCCCAAGCGAGTGTAGTTATGTTGAACCACTAAATGTGGGTTCATAAGGATAGATCGATTCTTCATCAGGAGTACCCCTAGCCAACTCGTCGAGCATGCTACCCTGTGGGGGGGAGTGGAGGTGCTCTGAACGATCGATATTTTCATTCAGAAGTCTATACCTCCAATGATCAAGTGTGCAGTGTCCTCGCTATCAACCATTTTAAAGGTCCCAAAGTTAATGGTTGGGAGTCATGCATTTATGAGAAGGCGAGTTCTTGTTACCGGGGGAGCCGGCTTTATCGGTTCACATCTTTGTAAGCGGCTTGTTCTTCAGAAGTGCGATGTCCTGTGCGTCGATAATTTTTTCACAGGCGCCCGCTTCAACATCGAGGAACTTCTGAACCACAGCGGGTTCGAGCTGCTGCGCCACGACATCACATTTCCGCTCTATGTCGAGGTTGATGAAATCTATAATCTTGCCTGTCCAGCGTCGCCAATTCACTACCAGCATGACCCTGTGCAGACGACGAAAACGAGCGTTCTCGGCGCGATCAACATGCTTGGACTCGCCAAGCGCTTGCGTGCGCCAATACTGCAGGCGTCGACAAGTGAGATTTATGGCGATCCCGAGGTGCATCCTCAGCAGGAGGATTACAAGGGGCTCGTGAATGTCTGTGGCCCGAGGGCCTGCTATGACGAAGGTAAGCGTTGCGCCGAAACGTTATTCTATGATTACCGGCGTCAGCACCGCCTTCCGATACGGGTCGCACGCATCTTCAATACCTATGGGCCGCATATGCACCCCGAAGATGGCCGTGTTGTTTCGAATTTCATCATGCAGGCCCTGAAGGGAGCGCCGATTACGCTTTACGGCAACGGACAGCAAACCCGGTCGTTCTGCTATGTAGACGACCTCGTTGACGGCCTGCTCCGCCTGATGAGCTGCGAGCAGGCGACTGAGCCAACAAACCTTGGCAATCCCGTTGAGATCACAATTTCCGAGCTCGCTCGGCGGATCATAGATCTAACGTGTTCAAGGTCGCTCATAGAATACCGCCCACTGCCAAGTGACGATCCCAAACAGCGCTGCCCTGACATCACACGCGCCAGGAAACTATTGAATTGGCAACCGAATGTTCAACTCGACGACGGTTTGATACGAACAATCGCCTATTTCGAGGATCTTCTCTCCCGCGATTCTTCGACGGTGCACAAACTATCGCGTAGGGCCGCGTCATGACTAAGGCCGTTGTTCCTCGGGCGGATGTCCTCGGCGCTCGCGTGAGCGCGATCACGATTAGCGATGCCATTTCTGTGATCGAGCGCTGGATTGCCGAGCGAAGTCAGAACTATGTTTGCGTGACCGGCGCGCATGGCGTCATATCAAGCCGCACCGATGCCGAACTGCGCAGCATCCACAACCGGGCAGGCCTTGTCACGCCGGACGGCATGCCGGTTGTCTGGATGAGCCGGGCGCTGGGCTTCGAGCGCACGGAGAGGGTCTATGGCCCCGATCTTATGGCGGCGCTCACCGCGATCTCCGAACAAAGAGGGTACCGTCAGTTTTACTATGGCGGAGCTCCCGGTGTAGCAGATCGCCTCGCTTCAGAGCTTTCCGCGAAGCATCCGAATTTGCAGCAAGCGGGAACCTTTACGCCGCCTTTCAGAAAGCTGACGCCGGACGAGGATGAAAAAGTCGTCCGCCTGATCAATGAGGCGCGACCTGACATCCTCTGGGT
>JBAVVQ010000672.1:0-3697 GCA_049697375.1 Rhodomicrobium sp. | reverse complement strand
CCCTCTATCATCCCGACCGGGCCGCTGCGATCGCACTGATTGAAGATTGTGTTAGAGAGGTGCGCCGGCTGGAGCGGCAATTCAGCCTCTACCGCCCGGATTCCACCCTGTGCCGCCTCAATCGCACGGGCCGGCTCTATCATCCGTCAGCGGAATTCCGGCGCCTACTGATGGAGACCCTGGATTTTGCCGCCCGGACCGCCGGCGCCTTCGATCCCAGCGTTCAGCCGCTGTGGACGCTCTATGCCGGGCACTTCGCCGCCCCGGCTCCCAATCCCGCCGGGCCACCCGCCGCAGCGGTCGAAGCCGCCCGCGCTAAGGTCGATTGGCGCCGCATCCGCGTCGATGACGCCGGCGTTGTGCTAACCGCGGCCGGTATGGCGCTCACCCTCAACGGTATTGCCCAGGGCTTTATCACTGATTGGGTCGCCGACCGCTTGCGCGTACAAGGCATCACCCACGTGCTGCTCGATCTCGGCGAGATGCGGGCGCTCGGCGCCCACCCCGGCGGTACGCCTTGGCGCATCGGTATCGCCGATCCGCGCAATAGAGCGGAAGTCCTGGAAAGTATCGCGCTTATGGACACCGCCGTCGCCACCTCCGGCGGTTACGGTACGGTCTTCGAACCGTCCGGTCGATTCCACCATCTGTTCGTACCGGCGACCGGAAATTGCGCCCATTCCTGGGCCAGTGTCAGCGTGACCGCTGCGACCGCAACCATCGCCGACGCTCTGTCTACCGCCATCGCCGTGGCGCCAAGGGATCACGCCGGCGCATTGCTGCGGGCTGGCGGCGGCATCGCAGCGCTCCTCATCGATCAGGATGGCGACACACACCGGGTATAGAGTCCGTTCCGAACACGTCCTTATGAATCTCTGCTACCGTCCGGCATCAACTCGACGACATTAATTGAATTGCGGAGCCTCGCTTTCGTCGCCAGCTCTTTCACGCTTCGTCTGAGCGCCGCCCGTGCCATTTTGCATTGCGTCGCTTTAGCCTGCTCGCCGATTTTCGCTATCTAGATTACAATGCGGAATAAGGCCGGTTGGTTGGGACTTGCCGAATGGAATTCTAGGCGAGGCAAAAAGGACGGGGAGGCGGAAATATGAATAAGACACCTCTTTTTGCGGTGGGTGTTGTACTCAGCATGACCCTTGCTGTTGGAGGCGCCGTCATTCTAGCGGGACGCCCGAGTCCAGCCTGCGCTGCGAACGCGGTCGTGAGCTTCAATGACGACGTTTTACCGATCTTCAAAGGCCGGTGCGTCGATTGTCACCAACCAGGCGGCACAGGCTATGAGAAGAGTGGCCTTGATCTAAGGACCTATGCAGGGGTGATGAAAGGCACCAAGTTCGGTTCCATGGTCACTCCAGGTAATCCCGACACAAGCAATTTGGTGTGGCTGCTGGACTGGAAGGCTGCACCCGAAATGCGGATGCCGCATGGAAAGACGAAGCTTTCAATCTGCGACCGAGATGCGATCCGCGAATGGATTCGTCAGGGAGCGAAAGACAATTAGCTAGTTATGATCTCCCTGTGGGATTAGCGGTTTCCCCTGGGAGATCCTTCTCAGCTACTCGGGCTAATGTTGAACTGCGGCCAGTCGCTCCAGCGGAGCTGGAGGCTTAGCGGTCGGGTTAAGCCGCCACATCGGGCGCAGAGTGGCAGGGTGGCGGGGGCCAACCAGCGCCAAGCTCCGCAGCTTCCGCATCGGTGAAAGGGCGTGAGCGGACGATGAAGCGGACCCCCTCTGGGGCTTCGATGGAGAAGCTATCGCCGCCGCCTGCCGTCACATCGACGGTAATCTGGAAAGAGGCCCAGTATTTGAATTGGGAAGCGCCCACATAAAAGGGACATCCCTCGACAACCCCCAACAGCACGTCCCCTTGACCGGCGCGGAAGTCGGCTTGCCGGAAGCACATGGGCGCGCTCCCCTCGCAGCATCCGCCCGAAAGATGGAAGATGAGGGGACCCTGCTCTGCCTTCAGGCGGCAGACGAGGGCTCGGCTTTCCTGGGTGAAAATGACCCGCTCTGGCATGGATGATCCTCGCTGCTGATTGGTGCGGGGGCGGGGGGCTTCCAAAACCCCCCGCGATGCGCGCGCGGATTAGAAAAAGCCCATCGCGTTCGGGTTGTAGCTGACCAGTAAGTTCTTGGTCTGCTGATAGTGATCGAGCATGATCTTGTGGGTCTCGCGGCCGAAACCGGATTGCTTGTACCCGCCAAATGCTGCATGCGCCGGGTAGACATGGTAGCAATTGGTCCACACACGGCCGGCCTCTATGCCGCGCCCCACCCGGTAGGCATTGTTGATATTGCGCGACCAAACGCCCGCGCCAAGGCCGTAGATCGTGTCATTGCCGATCTCGATCGCGTCCTCAAGCGTCTTGAACGTCGTCACCGACAGCACCGGTCCGAAGATCTCCTCCTGGAAGATCCGCATTTTGTTATGGCCGGAGAACACGGTCGGCTTGACGTAAAAACCGTTCTTGAGCGCGCCGCCAAGTTCGGCCCGGGCGCCGCCGGTCAGGCATTTGGCGCCTTCTTGCTTGCCGACGTCGATGTACTCGAGGATCTTTTCAAGCTGGCCCTTGGAGCATTGCGCGCCCATTTGGGTGGCGGGATCGAGCGGATCGCCAACCTTGATCGCGGCGACGCGTGCTACGGCCTTCTCGATGAACTTGTCGTAGATGGACTCCTGGACCAGCGCCCGCGATGGGCAGGTGCACACCTCACCCTTGTTGAAGGCGAAGAGCGTGAAGCCTTCGAGCGCCTTGTCGAGGAAGGCATCGTCCTCATCCATCACGTCGGCGAAGAAGATGTTGGGCGATTTGCCGCCAAGCTCCATCGTCTGCGGGATGATGGTTTCCGCCGCGTATTGCATGATCTGCCGACCGGTGGTCGTCTCGCCCGTAAACGCAACCTTGGCGATGCGCGGGCTTCTGGCGAGCGGGCTACCCACCTCCGAGCCATGCCCGAAGACAACGTTAAGGACGCCTGGGGGCAGGAGGTCGCCCACGAGATCCATCAGCACCGCTAGGCTCATCGGTGTGTCGGAAGCGGGCTTGATGATGACGCAATTGCCAGCCGCGACCGCTGGAGCGAGCTTCCAGCAGGCCATAAGCAGCGGGAAGTTCCAGGGGATAATCTGCGCCACGACCCCCATCGGCTCCTTGAAATGATAGGCGATGGTGTCGTGGTCAATCTCGCCAATCGTGCCCTCCTCGGCCCGGATGCAAGCCGCGAAGTAGCGGAAATGATCGGCCGCAAGCGGCACGTCGGCGGCCATTGTCTCACGGATCGGCTTGCCGTTGTCGCGTGTCTCTACCCGGGCGAGGAGTTCAAGATTCTCATCGATCCGGTCCGCAACCTTGTTCAGGATCCGCGCCCGCTCGGCAGGCGCCGTCCGGGCCCATTTGTACCTTGCCGCGTGCGCCGCATCGAGAGCGCGTTCGACATCGTCCGCATCCGAGCGCGCAATCTCGCACAGGGTGCTGCCATCGATCGGGCTCTTGTTGGTGAAGTATCTCCCTTTCACCGGAGCCTGCCATTCGCCTCCTATGAAATTGTCGTAACGCGCCCGCAGGCGGCCAGCGTCGGTTTGAGATTGTTGTGGCTTGTCTAGCATTTTAGCCTCCCTTCGCAAGGCAAGCCGCAGTTGCAGAGATTTGCCGCGACCAGCGTTGAGAACTTAAA
>JBAVVQ010000671.1:0-7819 GCA_049697375.1 Rhodomicrobium sp. | reverse complement strand
GTCTGCGGCGGCAGCGCAAAGCCGGTCACTTGGGCGCCGAGCCGGGTCAGCCACGCGCCCAGCCACGACCCCTTGAAGCCGGTGTGGCCGGTGAGAAAGACTCTCTTGCCTTGCCAGAACTTCGGGTTCACGCCCGCCATGACATTTGGCCCTCATCCCTCATAAATGCCCATTCCTGAATTAGCGCCCGAAACCGGGCGAGCCTGCAATGTAAGTCCTGACTAAGCCGCGCAGGCCGTTAACGCCGCCAAGGCCTTTCCCGCGGCCTGCTCTCCGCTCTTGAAGCTCTCGTCCGTCCACAGATAGCCCCAGTCTCCGTAACGCCCGCAATAGGCGATCCCAAGCTCATCGAGGTAGCCGTGAACCGTCTTCAGGGCCTCGGTCCTCTCCAGATCGAAAATGATATTGGCGTACCGCAACAGCCGGGCATTGCGGAACACGATCTGATCCTCTTCGCGCAGCAGGCCCATGCGGCGCAAATCCCGGATCACCGGCTCTATGCAGTCCTCGGGAGAGCCGGTCATGGGCCTATATTTATCGGAGAAATAGACTTCCGCCTGGATGCTGCCGAACCCCTTGGGAGCGTTGCCTTCAGTAAACATGTGCGGGAAGTGCAGACGGGTGAAGCAAAGGTCGTCATCGTAAATGTAAGTCAAGTGAGACTCGGAGAGGTCGTCCCGGTTAACGCCAATGCTGACCAGCACGCAGGTCGAGCAGGCCAAGCGTTGCGCGGCGTCCCGAACCTCCTGCGGCGCGCCCTGGATCATCCGTATCATTGCCGGCAAGGGCACGGATGACACTAGCGTATCGTAGCCAGCCACCGCTCCATTCGAAAAACGGAGCTGCCGCAGGCGCGGATCGATGGCGATCAGCTCATGATTGAGCTTCAGATTGCCCATCGGCACGAACTTATTCAAATACGACACAAATCCGCCCTCCTTGGGATAGCGGAAATGGGTGATATAATGGACGGTCGGCGCGGAAGGGGAGATCGCTCCTCTGAGCACCTCTTCGAGGCTCGGCCGGTAGATGCGCGGGCCCAGCCAATCCGTACTCATGTTATCGGCCGTCGTCGTGTGGTATTTCCGGGCGTATTGCATCGGAAAGAGTTCGGAGAAGGTCTTCCCAAAGCTTGTCAGAAGCCAGTCGGCGTAGGTCTTGACAGCGCGCTCGGGAGCTTGGCGCTCTTCGACGAAGTCGCTGATGACCTTGACAATGACGTCCTCCGGCAATCCGTGCATATGCAACTGCACCGGGTGCTGCGGCCAGGAGCCACGCCAATAATTGTTCAATTTGACCTGCATGGTCTCGTACATCTGGCCCACGCTGTCGGCAAACAGATCTTGGATGCGGGCGTCCTTTGTAAAAGAGATGTGCGGGCCTTGATCAAAGATAAAACCGCTGTCCTGGAAAGACGCTGTGTGACCGCCATGATAGGCGTTCTTGTCATACATCACGGGGCTCATTCCCTCAGCGTGAAGCCGGTGCGCCGCTCCGAATCCCCCCATCCCGCTTCCCAGAATGACAATGTTTGGCATTAGCCGAGCCCTTTTCCTAAGTGTTGCCCTAACCCGTCGCGTTAGGATTAGATGAGAAAGTTAAATAATATGCGTCTTTAGAAATGCCGGGGTCGCTTCAGGCAAGTTTAGACGCTCATTTCGACTGCTGCCTGGAGCGCGACGTCGGGCGCCTTGCCCACGCGTTCGAGCCAGACCTCGCGCCAGAAAATCAGTTCGTTCTGCGGATACAGGCCGCGATATTCGCCGCCAGACGTGACGCCATCCAGCACGATGCATGGACTCTTCATGGTCAGCATGCGTCCGCTTGCTTCATCGACAATGGTTTCCACACGCTTGGCGACCCGGAATTCCCCGCCGCAAAAACGGTTCATCTCCACGCCGTCGAAAGACAGTCCACGGTTTCTCGATTTCTTCAGGGTCTTCGCAATTTCTTCTTTTGACTTGACGCGCACGATATCGCCAGGCTGCAGATCAAGAGGCGGCAAAACGCCGGTCTGAGGTATTCCGTCTTCTTGATGGGGCGCGGTGGGGCTTCGCGTTTTCGTTTGCGCGAGATTGAACACAGCCAGCGCCACCGCCTTCACGAAAGGAACGAATTGGACATTGCCGGACCAAAGACTGCGCAGGTAATGCCTGGGATCGTTCCACCACATGAGCGCCGCCGCCCTCGGCAATTCCGTTAATTGACAGGAGTATCGCGTGACGCCCTCCGGCGACGTGCGGCAGGCGAATTCCTCAAGCCGCGATGCTCGAATCGCCGGCGGCGGCGCGCTGGCTTCGGGGCCGTTGGCGGGTTCAAGCCACGCCTCTTTCCAGGTGAAGAGACAGCTGGCCTGGCATCCGCCATGGCCCCCGCCATTACAGCGCAGCTCGCCCAGCGCCACGGCGTCGCGCACCCGACGCATCCCTGTGCCTCCTGGGGTAAAATAATCGTGGAATTTATCTATTCGGCGGAAGACCTGGAGGCGCGCGCCGCAATAGGGGAGCATTTCCGGCATGAACGGCAATCCATCGAGGCAGCCATTTTCGTCGAGCGTCGCGGCGATTTCGGGGAAGGGCCTGACCCGCGCCCACTCGCCTGGCCACAGACCCAGTTGAGAACGCGAGCCTGGCAGCAGGCTCAACACCCGGCGCCGAAGGCGTGTCACGAAGCCGGGAGACCGCTCCCGCGGCCTGCCGGAGAAGTATGGCCGCCCCGCCCGCTCCAAGGCGTCACGGCGCAATGATATGATCCCGCCCAGAGCGACAAGCGCCCCGAGCGAAGCGAAAGCAAGACAGAGAAGCGATAAGAGCAGCGAGAATGAGCGCGCCGTGAAAGTCTGCCCTAATGAGGAGAGAACCACGATCGCGAGAAGCAGCGAAAGTGTCGCGACAATGATCGCGAGGGCCGTGGTTTTAAGAAAACTGGCGCGATAGTTAGACATCAAGGTAACGTCCCAAATTTATATTGACAGCCGGTTACCGTGCAAAGGCGCTTGCGCGGCTGAGTGCGTCCGCGCGGAAGACGTCTCTAGCGGCCAGCGCTCGTTCTGCTCGCGCCAAAGCTTCGCCGTTAACTGCTCGGGGGGCGCCTCGACATCGTCAAACGAAATCGCCTCGTCCTTGGCGATATCCCGACGGAGCGCGCAGCCTTCCGACAAGCCGATGGGAAGCGCCCTGATGGCCCGCGCCGCCGCCCGATTGTCAATCAAACCATAGGAACAGAAACCGCCGACGCCATCCAGACGCTCGCCGGCCTTCAGATTGCGCTTGGCGATAGTGATCACCTCGCAGACAGGCCCCGCGAGCGGCGCGACCGTCGCGTCCAGATGAACGACCGCCCGGCCGATCGTCGACGGGATCTGCAAATGCGGCAGATGAAACGGGGTGTAGAAGACGAAAAACGGTCCGTCGCCGAGCTTATAATAGGAGAGCTGCGCTCTCTTAAGAGGCGTCTCTTCGTGAACGATGACCCAGGCGCCGGTCATCGGCATCGCCCCCACGGAATAGTCCACGAGGCCGGTTTCAAGCATCTGCTCGGGCGGCAAGAGTTTCGCCAGATCCCTTACATAGGAGCAAGACGGCCCGTGCATGCCCCGGCGGCCGACATGAAATCCGGTGGCGTTGGCCAGAACCGTTGTTTCCATCGACAGCTTGGTGGAATCGGCGAAAGAGGTGACCTTGCGCACATCCTGGTCATATTTCTCGGCAAACCCCCGCTGAGTTTCCGGGGTCCGGTAGTAATCCACCATCCCTTTGATGTTGCCGGCGGCCACCGGGCGAAGCCCGACCTGGCGCAGATAGCGCAGAAGGGTCATGGCCACCCCCGGCTCGTCGCCGTCCGTGTGTGTGACCACAACTCCGGCGCTGTCCGCCCGAGCCTTGAGAATCGGCCCCACCAGTGAATCCAGCTCCGCGTTCACGAGCACGACGTGTTTACCGTGGTCGAAGGCCTGCAGAACCACGCCCGCCGCAGTCTCGATCGTCCCCGTTACTTCGACCAGTATATCGATGGCTGAGCAAGCCGTGAGCACCGAGGGATCGTCCGTCAGCACCGGAATGCCGAGGTTGATCGCCGCTTCCGCCGCCTTTGCCGACGTGACCCGGCGCCATTCTTGAAAACCTGCCTCGCGGAACGCTCGTTCACCATGTTCCGGGGTCCGGTTCGCGATGGCCACCAGGCGCATGCCCGGCACCGGCGTTCCCAGTTGCAGGGCGATGGCCCGGCCCGTGGCCCCAGCTCCCACCATCCCAACCCGGATCGGGGCGCCGCGGGACTCGCGTTGCAAAAGAGCGGTATCAACATTCATAGGGATGTCTCTTTCGTAAAAATGTTCTGTCTCGGGGGGGAGCCTTGATCCTGCGCCAAAGGCCAGTTCCGGTCCTGCTCAGAGATCATCGAAACCGGCAACGGCCATTGAACGCCAAAAGCCGGATCGTCAAACCGCGCTCCCCGGCATGATTGCGGGGCGTAGAAAGCCGAGGTCAGGTACATCACTTCGGTGTTGTCTTCGATGCACTGATATCCGTGGGCGCAGTGTTCGGGAACGTACAGCATTCGCCCGTTTTCCGCGGTCAGCTCCGCGCTGCACCATTCGCCGAAGGTAGGAGAGGCCGGCCGGAGGTCAACCGCCACGTCAAAGATTGCGCCCTGCGTGCAGCGCACCAGTTTCGCCTCAAGCGCGGGCGCTATCTGAAGATGCAGTCCGCGGACCGTTCCCTTGCAGGGGCTGAACTGCATGTTGGCCTGAACCGGCGAAAAGCGGATGCCATGGTCTTCGAATTCCCGCACGCACCACGCGCGCATGAAACGGCCACGTTCATCGTGATGCGGGCTAGGATCGATGATCCAGGCGCCCCCCACTCGGGCCTCTGCAAAAAGCATCGCCGCTATGACCCTCCCAACTAAATTGGCCAGAAAAAATTAACACTGGCAATGAAGCACATAATAGACAGCATACTAGACAGTCTTTAACGAAACATACCCTCAATTAACTGGAAACCGTAACCTCGGCATGCCGTAAAAAAGCACGCCGGCGATTGCAAGGCTAGTCGGCATCGGAAGTATATGCGCATGGGCCGACATCCCCATCCTTGGGTGATAAACGCCTCCAAAGTCGTATCTTGCGCCCTTAGGATTAACTCTCTGTTTCATTTCTTCATGCATAAGAGATATAGTTCCAGCCAATTAGCCGGTTGGTTCACATAAACCGTCAGGCAAGCAGCCGCGGCAGGAAATATCCACGATACAAAACCACATTGGGTAACCACAAATAGCATGTCCGCGTTCTAGCGAATTCTATAAAACAATATTGGTAGGCCTGTTATTCTTCGGCTCTCGCATCGTTGAACATCTTATTGGAAAGACGGAATGAAAACAGCTCTTGTTTGTGGGGCGGGCGGCTTTATCGGCTCTCACCTTGTAAAGCATCTCAAGCGCGAGGGCTTTTGGGTGCGCGGAATCGACCTCAAGTACCCCGAGTTCAGCGAGACGGAAGCTGACGATTTCGTTATCGCCGATCTCCGGGAGGCTGAAAATTGCCGGGCGTTGATCGATCGCCGTTTTGATGAGGTTTATCAGTTGGCCGCGGATATGGGCGGCGCGGGTTATATCTTCACAGGCGAGCATGACGCCGCCATTATGCATAATTCCGCTACGATCAATCTGAATATCCTGGAGACCTGCAAGAACCGGAACATCCGGCGGATATTCTATTCGTCGTCAGCCTGCATGTATCCGGAGTATAATCAAACTGATCCCTCTGCTCCTGTCACGCGGGAGGACAGCGCGTATCCGGCCGCGCCGGATAGTGAATATGGATGGGAGAAGCTTTTCAGCGAGCGACTGTACCTGGCCTATAACCGCAATTATGGCATGCAGACACGGGTAGCGCGCTATCACAACATCTTCGGTCCGGAGGGGACATGGCAAGGGGGCAAGGAAAAGGCCCCTGCGGCGATCGCCAGAAAGGTGGCGGAAGCGTCATTCGACGGAAGCATAGAGATGTGGGGAGACGGGGAACAAACCCGGTCATTTCTCTACATAGACGAGTGCATTGAGGGTACCCTCAGATTGACCCGTTCATCCTTCGAAGGACCAGTCAATATCGGCTCCGATGAGATGGTGTCGATCAACAAACTGGCCTCTCTTGTAATGGAGGTCGCGAACAAATCCCTTCACATCAATCACATTCCTGGTCCCCTTGGCGTCCGAGGGAGAAACTCGCACAACGAGTTAATCGGCAAAAAGCTCGGGTGGCGGCCTCAGCAGCCTCTGAAAACTGGCCTCGCGCGTCTTTATCCCTGGATCGAGGAGCAGGTCGCAAAAGGGAGACGCAGCAATACTGTCTCGCTTGAGCGGATTGCGGCTTAAAAACCTTACCAGCCGGCGGGCAGCGCTCCGAATTCCAAAGGCCCTCCCTGTCGTATGGCGCAGTCAATCACTACACTCATCTGATTTTATCTACGGTATGGAGTATTGCTCATGAAAGTGGTCTTATTTTGCGGCGGTCTTGGCACTCGAATTCGGGATTACTCCGAGAGCATCCCAAAGCCGATGATTACGGTCGGCGACAGGCCGATACTATGGCACCTCATGGATTATTATAGCCAGTATGGCCACAAGGACTTTGTGCTTTGCCTCGGCTACAAGGCGAACGTCATCAAGAATTTCTTCTTGAAACACGAGCCGCAAACCTATGCGGACTGTGTCGTTTCGGGCGGCGGCCAGAAGGTCGAGATTCTCGGCGAAATGCAAGCCGATTGGCGGGTCACGATGATCGACACCGGCATCTGGCGCAATATCGGCCAGCGGTTGTGGGCAGTGCGCGAGCACGTCGAAGGCGAGGAGATGTTTCTCGCAAATTATAGCGATGCTCTCTCAGACGTGGATTTGCACGAGATGATCGAAACATTTCGGCAAAGCGGCAAGGCAGCGTGTTTCCTTGCCGCCCGTCCTTCTTTCAGCCTTCATCTGGTGAACATGGATGGGAACGGGGGCGTTGAGGGCATCATACCTAGCGCAAAGGCTGGGTTATGGATCAATGGTGGCTTTTTCATCTTCCGTCCGCGAGTTTTTGACTACATGCGGGAAGGAGATGAACTCGTCGAGGCGCCATTTCAGCGGTTGATTGAGGCCGATGAGCTTTTGGCCTTTCGTCATGAGGGGTTCTGGCGCCCCATGGACACTTTGAAAGACAAACAGGTTCTCGAAGATCTTGTCGAACAAGGCAAAATGCCTTGGCTGGACAACGTCAACGGCGGCCGGAAGGTCGCCAACGTGGGGCTGAGAGCCGCACTATGAGGGCGGCCTCGTTCGCCAGGCCTGGAGAGCGTCTTTCGGTGTTATGCCTGGGGGCGCACTCAGACGACATCGAAATTGGAGCAGGAGCGACTTTGCTTGGCTGGCTGCAATCCGGTGTTCGCCTGGATGTGCACTGGGCTGTTCTGAGCGCCGCCGGTAAACGCGGCGAGGAGGCTTATGCTTCAGCGAGGGCTTTTTTGGAGGGCGCCGAGCGTTCAAAAATCGAGCTTTGCCAATTCAGGGATGGGCACTTCCCCTATGAAGGCGCTAAAATAAAGGAGTGGTTCGAGACGCTTAAGCCGCAGATCAACCCGGACGTCATCTTCTCCCATTGGGGGGGCGATGAGCACCAGGACCATCGGGAAGTCTCGATGCTGACCTGGAACACGTTCCGAGATCATCTGATCCTCGAATACGAAATACCAAAATGGGACGGCGATCTTGGCAGGCCGAATGTCTACGTGCCTGCAAGCGAGCAGGCGATGACGCGCAAGATCGGTTTGCTGCTCGAGTATTT
>JBAVVQ010000670.1:0-3431 GCA_049697375.1 Rhodomicrobium sp. | reverse complement strand
ATGATGTCCTCCCTTGGGAAGAGGTTGGAAAACAACGGCTAAGGCAAGGGCTTGTCAGATTTCAGGGCGGTGGGCTGTTTTGTTGCGCTGCCGCAACCCTCCCCTGCAAGGACGGTAATATTGCAATGCAAGCGGTAGCTTTGCATTCGAGACATTACAAGCGGGGTCAGGGGCTTAGCAGTTTAAAGGCTGGTCTCGCCAATTGAATTCCTTCTAAACATCTTCCTTTATTCAATGCCTGAAGCCCCCTGTATATTGAGAATCGCAGATTCTCCTTTTAGATCTCCGGCTTTGACGGGTCCGAACTTTTGATGTCGAGCAAAACAAGATCGAGGTTGCCCAGGTAATTGTCATCGACACGATCGCCGAGATAGCCGGACGTTTCAATCGCGGTGTGAAGGCCCATCTGCTTCGCCGCGGCCAAAATCCGCCGCGTGAAGGCAAGCTGCACCATGGGTTCGCCGCCGGAGATGGTAAGGCCGCCGTCGAGCGCCCTCAGGGCAGGCCCAAAGCCAGCCAGCCGAGCGATTACTTCTTGCGCCGGGATGTAGGTCCCGTCCTTCAAATGCCACGTATCGGGATTGTGGCAGTACTGGCACCGAAGCGGGCATCCTGAGAGGAACAGTACGATCCGCAAGCCGGGACCGTCATAGCGAGATGACGTTTCATAGGAATGCGCCCAACCGAATGCGCCATCGGTCTCATCGCGAAATTGGCTGACATCCGGCGCATCCGGCGAGACCCCGAAGCGAAGATCGTGCCGGCTGCCCGCCTCCAGCGCTCTGAGCTCAGACATGGCCTACCCTCCATCACACTTGGCCGTGGAAGGTACGGCTGATCACATCCTTCTGCTGCTCTTTCGTCAGGCGGACGAAGTTCACAGCGTAGCCCGAGACGCGGATGGTCAGCTGCGGATACTTATCCGGATGCTGCATCGCATCTTCGAGCGTTTCCTTATCGATCACGTTCAGGTTCATGTGGAACCCGCCTTGGTCGAAATACATGTCGAAGGCTTTGGCGGCGGCGGTGATGAGCTCGTCCTCGGAGAGATGCGCCTTCTGCCGGGCGACCGACACTGTATAGCTGATGCCGTCCTGCGCATCCCTGTAGGGCAGCTTCGCGACCGACAGGCAGGAGGCGAGCCAGCCATGACTGTCGCGGCCGTGGAACGGGTTCGCGCCGGGCGCGAAGGGCTCGCCTTTACGCCGCCCATCCGGCGTGTTGCCTGTCGCCTTGCCATAGACCACGTTCGAGGTGATCGTCAGCACGCTTTGCGTATGCGTGGCGTTGCGATAGGCCGGGTGCTTGCGAATCTTCTGCATGAAGCGGGACACGAGATCGGACGCGATGCTGTCCACCCGGTCGTCATTGTTCCCGAATTGGGGGACGGGCGCGTTGCTCTCATTCACGAAATCGACAGCAAGGCCCGTCTCGTCCCGGATGACGCGAATTTTTCCGTATTTGATCGCTGAAAGGCTATCGGCGGCTACCGAAAGCCCGGCAATGCCAAACGCCATGGTGCGCAGGATGTCCCGGTCATGCAGCGCCATCTCAAGGCGCTCATAGAAATACTTGTCGTGCATGTAATGAATGCAATTCATCGCATGCACATAGGTCCGCGCAAGCCACTCCATCATGGCGTCGAACTTCGCGAAGACCTCGCCGTAATCGAGATAGTCGCTCGTCACTGGCGGAGTCGCCAGAGCGATCTGTTGGCCTGAGATTTCGTCCCGGCCGCCGTTGATGGCATACAGAAGGCATTTTGCCAGATTCACGCGAGCGCCGAAAAACTGCATCTGCTTGCCGAGTCGCATGGCCGACACGCAGCAAGCGATGCCGTAGTCATCGCCCCAGAAGGGCCGCATGAGATCGTCGTTTTCGTACTGGAGGGAAGACGTATCGCGGCTGATCTTGACGCAATAGCGTTTGAACGTCTCAGGGAGGTGCTTGGACCAGAGCACGGTGATATTTGGCTCCGGCGCGGGCCCGAGATTGGTCAGCGTGTGCAGGATACGGTAGCTGCTCTTGGTCACCAAGCCGTTCCCATTCAAATCCATGCCGCCGACGCATTCTGTCGCCCAGTAAGGATCGCCGCTGAACAGCGCGTCGTATTCCGGCGTCCGCAGGAAGCGGACGATGCGGAGTTTCTGGACGAGCTGATCCCAGAGTTCCTGTGCGCCGGCTTCATCGAGAACGCCCTCGCGCATGTCACGCTCAATATAGATGTCGAGGAAACTTGAGATGCGGCCGATCGACATCGCCGCGCCATTTGCTTCCTTGATCGCGCCCAGATATCCAAAATACGTCCACTGGAAAGCTTCGTGCGCATTCTCTGCCGGGCGCGTGATGTCAAAGCCGTAAAGCTTCGCCATCGCTGCGAGGTCGGCTAGCGCGCGCATCTGTTCCGCAAGCTCCTCGCGCGTGCGTATAACGGCTTCGCTCGGCCACATTTCATCGGCCTGGGCCCGCTCCGCCTGCTTGGCTTTCAGCAAACGACCCGTGCCGTAGAGAGCCACCCGGCGATAGTCGCCAATGATGCGCCCGCGGCCATAGGCATCGGGAAGGCCGGTGATGATCGCCGATTTCCGGCATCTCATGATTTCGGGCGTATAAGCATCGAAGACCCCTTCATTGTGGGTCTTGCGGTATTTCGTGAACGCTTCGTGCACCTGAGGATCGGCTTCGAAGCCTGCCGCCTTCAGTCCCGCCTCGACCATGCGCAACCCACCGAACGGGAATATGGCGCGCTTGAAGGGCTTGTCCGTCTGCAGCCCGACGATCACCTCGTTATCGCGGTCGATATACCCGGCGGGGTGCGCGAGCATCGTCGAAGGCGTTTTCGCATCGACGGCAAGAACGCCCTTTGTTCGTTCCTCTTCGAAGTAAGGTTGCAGCTTTTCCCAGACTGCTTTGGTGCGCTTGGAGGGGCCTGCGAGAAAGCTCTCATCGCCCTCGTAAGGCGAAGTATTGCGGACGATGAAATCACGCACGTTGATCGATTGGCGCCAATCGCCGGGCTTGAACCCTCTCCAATAATTCCCTTCCCGATACGTTGAAAATTCAGCTTTCTCCTGCATGGCGAACTCCCGAGGCGACGCTTTTGTTTTTTGGATTAGTCGCTGGACTGGAGTAGCCGCTGCAGTTCAACGCAATCTGCGCAAAGAATTAGTCGTGCCAGACACGACTTCATCCCTTGTCCATACTCAAGCTCAGGTCCATTAGGCTGCGCTATTTTCAAGCAACTCTTAAATTATGCGCTTCATTGATAAATATCAATAAGGTATAGCGCACCGCTAAAGCGGTTTGCGTTTAGACGGCCTCGCTTTCCTTCGTCATCCCTCGAAACGCCGCGAGGCGTTATCGGGATCATTTCAAGCGCTGGCGCCCGTTAGGGTACCCGGATAAGCGCTGAAGCGCTTTCCGGGACGACG
>JBAVVQ010000669.1:0-3362 GCA_049697375.1 Rhodomicrobium sp. | reverse complement strand
ACCAGCTGACCCTGCGCATTTCTGCCGAATGATCCGGCGCGGGTATATAGGGTTTGGTTATTCGGTCCTGAAATCTGGAACCAGCCTCGGCCATTCAAAGCGAGATCGAGCTGATTGCCAGTGCTGGTGATGGGGCCCTGGAGATTCAAGCTACGGACTGCAACGGGCTGCACGCCTAGCCCAACTTGCATGCCCTCTGGAATCGCCTCTCCGCCTGTCCGATTTGGAACGCCGGCTTGGCGCTCGGTCGGATATAACAGGTCTGCGAACTCAGCCTTATTACGCTTGAAAGCTGTTGTATTACTGTTCGCGATGTTGTTCGCGATAACCTCGACATTAAGCTGTTGTGCCGACATGCCGGTCGCTGCAATTGAAAGAGCGCGCATTCGATAAGTTTCCTCAGATTGGCATACGGGTCAGATCTTGGTAGGCGGATATAGCCTTGTCGCGGAGCGCCATTGCCGTTTGCAGTGACGTCTGCGCCCGCATGACAGACTGAACGACATCTTGCACTGGAGCTTGGCCCTGAATGCCTTTGATCGCAGTGTCCTCGCTGGCCTTGAGGGTGGAGGCTGTTTGCTTGGCGAGGTCGCTCAAAACGCTCGCGAAATCGCCGGAATTCGAGGATGGCGCGTTGGAAGCAGCCGCCTTTTTTGCTTGCGTGATTCCAAGCGAACCAAAACTGGAAAGGGAAGAAAGGGGATCGATTGCCATTGCTAGACCTTTAAGAGATCGATGGTCATTGTGACGAGGTCGCGCGCCTGCTTGACGACTTGCACGTTCGCATCATAGGACCGCGCGCCCTCCCGGATGTCCGAAAGCTCGACGAGCATGTTGACGTTCGGGAGTTTGACATTGCCGGCCTGATCGGCGGCCGGATGCCCTGGGATCTTTTCGATGCGATAGGGTGAACTATCCAGTTCCGTATCGGCAGCCTGGACGAGGTTGGCCCCCGAGGCTTCATCCAACTCCGACTCGAAGGAAATAACTTTTCGCGTGTATGGGTTAGCGCCGGCCGCGCTGCCCGTGGACTCGGCGTTCGCCAGATTTTCCGATGCGACTCGAATTCGCTGCGACTGTGCAAAAATCCCGGAACCGGCAATTGAAAAAGTTGCGGTAAGATTGTCCATGGATCTAGCCCTTCGCCGATTGCACGAGCATCCCGTTGAACGCCTTTACAACAGCTGCGTTCAGCGAATAGGCGCGATTTATTTCGCCGCCCTTCATCATCTCCGATTCAAGGCTCACATTGTTGCCCGAAAGGAAGGTGTCGCTCTTCGCTGTCGTGACTTCATCGGGCGCCGGTTGAAGCTCGCTTTCGGCGATGCTGATATGCCTGGGCGAGGTTGTAGTAAGTTGCAGTGATGCAGTCTGTATCGCTGCTTCGAAGGGAGACAAATCGTTCGTTCTGTAGCCGGGCGTATTTGCATTCGCCACGTTCTGAGCGACGAGGTTTTCTCTGGTAAGGAGCCACGACGCCTGGCGTGCTGCGAGATCAAGGACATTGTTTAGGGCCATATCAGCATCCATTTGCTGAGTTCGTCGACCGGGGTGCCCCGGCGCGTTAACCCGTTGTTAATTTGTTCGTCTTACGTGGGGCTTGTCAGCGCGGCGGCATGTTCTTCTGGCGCCCGGCTTTCGGTTTGCGTCCCATCTGGCGAGATTTGGAATCGAGATAAATGATAAGTTCTGCAACTGCTTTATAGAATTCATGCGGTATAAGCTTATCAACTTCTGCCGCCTCGAAGAGTGAGCGCGCCAGTAACTTGTTCTCGATAATTGGAATATTATGTTCTTCTGCTATTGCACGTATTGCAAGAGCAAGTTTATCCTGTCCCTTGGCTAGAACCCTCGGAGCAGTATCTTCATTTCTGACATAGCGCAATGCGACGGCGTAATGAGTCGGGTTAGTGACGACCAGCGTCGCCTTCGGGACATTCGCCATCATCCGGCGCCGTATGCGCGATCGGGCAATCATGCGCAGGCGCGCCTTCAGCGTCTGATCGCCCTCTGTCTGCTTCATCTCCTCCTTGAGTTCCTGCTTGGACATCATAAGGTTCCGACGCCAGGTACGACGGGTCAGGAAGACGTCGACCGCAGCGATGACCGAGGTCAGCAGAGCACATACGAATGCGGCGCGAAGGCAAAGATGCCGGATCAGTTCAGGAACGGAATCGGGCGAGCTTTGAATGGCAAGCAGTCCGGTGGCGATACCGCCCATCGCCGTATACGCGGCGAATCCAGCCACCCCGATCTTGACGATTCCCTTGAGGAATTCGATGAGGGCCTGCGAACTGAAAAGACGTCCAAAGCCGGCAGACGGCGATACACGCGAAAAATCCGGCATGATACGGCTCACGAGGAGCCTTGGGGCGTTTTGAAGGAACGCAGCTGCTATCCCCGCGATAACGATAGCGCCAACGAATGCGCCCAGAAAATTGGAAATAATAACAGCAGTGATCTGAAAGAGGCGGACGGCATCCTCGCCATTGTCAAGGCGCCAGTTGCCGGGATTCTCAATGAAGACGGCTAGGCTCTGCGCGAGGCTCATGAAAAGACCGGGGGTTCCGGTCGCCAAAAAGATGGCGGCGATAAGGAGTACTGCGGCTGAGCCGACTTCCCTGGAGGACGGCCCGCCCTCCCGCTCAAGGGTCTCGGACCGGCGTTTCTCGGTCGGTTCCTCGGTCTTGCTTTCTCTTTCGTCGTTATCGGCCAAAACCGTCCTTTACTCGCCGTCCTAGTGGTCCTTTTGACTCCGCCATTTGCCCACGAGTGTGCTGCAAACGCATGCAAATGCCGGAATTGGACCACTAGTCTAGCAGGATGCTGAAAAACGATGTTGCCCATGGTTCGACAAGCTTATGGTTCGACAAGCTCACCATGAGGCTAAGCCGCTGAAAACACGCGACCTCATCCTGAGCTTGACGAAGCCTCATCCTGAGCTTGTCGAAGGATGAAGCCAAGAGTCCATGCTTTTTCAGCGTCCTGCTAGACTTGAGATTTTGCGCTATCGATCATTTCCGTGAGAGTGACGCCGAAGCGTGAGCCCTCTTCATCGAGCACCACGATTTCTCCGCGGGCGATGATCCGGCCGTTGATCACCACGTCGACAGGCTCTCCAACCCGCCGGTCGAGAGGGATAACGGCGCCACGCCCGAGCTTCGTCAATTGAAAAATCGGCATCGACGCCGTACCGAGCAGGACTTTGAGCGTGACGGGGATTCGTAACACTCGATCCATGTTTCCAGCAGCTTGACCATCGGGCGGCGCGGGTTTGTCATTCACTGTTGCGGCCCCTATAGCTTCGTTGTCCAGTTGCATTCTAGGCTGCTTCCTTCCTGGCCTCAGGGGAGCCAGTCAAG
>JBAVVQ010000668.1:0-2438 GCA_049697375.1 Rhodomicrobium sp. | reverse complement strand
GCTTGAACATTCGGTGTGCCATAGGCTGGCCCAGCGGCTTGGCCATGACGATGTTGACGCCGATCTCATTCGGCAGACATTTTTGAGCATCATCGAAACGCATCCGGAGTTCGGAACCACGTTCCGGGTGGACCTGACCGCCGTCTACGATCGCGATCCGGCCTGCAGCCGGTTCATCGATCCGCTCTTGTATTTCAAGGGCTTTCATGCGCTCGAAACCCAGCGGTTCAGTCATGCGCTTTGGCGCCTCGGACGAAAGGACTTTGCGCTCTACCTCCAGAGCCAATCCTCGCGGGTGTTCAGTATCGACATTCATCCGGCGGCGAAGATCGGGCGCGGGATCATGTTGGACCACGGCAACGGGATCGTGATTGGAGAGACAGCCGAGATTGGAGACAACAGTTCGCTCCTCCATAACGTGACGCTCGGCGGCAGCGGGAAAGAGACAGGCGACCGCCATCCCAAGGTGGGACGCGGCGTCATGATCGGGGCCGGCGCCAAGATCCTTGGAAACATCGCCGTCGGCGATTGCGCGCGCATCGCGGCGGGAAGCGTGGTGCTTAAAGACGTCCCGCCAAGAACAACAGTTGCAGGCGTGCCTGCGCGGGTGGTAGGCGAAGCGGGTTGCAGCCACCCATCCCGCGTCATGGATCAACACCTGAAGGGAATGGAACTAGGCAGACCGGAAACGCGTGAACCGACAGGCAAATCATGACCCCCGCAGAAACTAAGAGCCTTGAAAAATATTTGAGAAAAACATTCGACCTTGAGGCGATCGAGGTCAGAAAAAGAACCAAGAAACAGGATTCCGTCGAAGTGTTCGTGAAGGAGGAATTTGTCGGCGTCATCTACAAGGACGAGGAAGACAACGAGGTTTCTTATCAATTTCAGATGGCCATCCTGGCCGACGATCTGAACGACTAACGGTATTCGCCATGCCAATTCTGGCTCTCGACGGTGTCTCCCCAAAACTTCCCCCCATCGGCGACTTTTTTATCGCGCCAAACGCGTATGTCATCGGCAAAGTCTCCCTCGGCCGTGGCGTGTCCGTTTGGTATGGGTCCGTGCTTCGTGGCGACAACGAGATTCTCGAAGTCGGCGACGAGACCAATATTCAGGAGCATTGCGTCTTCCACACCGACGAGGGTCTGGCCTTCAAGGTCGGGCGCGGCTGCACGATCGGGCACCGCGCACTTCTGCACGGGTGCCGTATTGGCGACAATTGCCTGATCGGCATCGGCTCGATAATCCTGAACAACGCTGTGATTGGCGACAATTGCCTGGTCGGAGCTCACGCGCTCATCACGGAAGGAAAAACGATCCCGCCGGGGTCGGTTGTGATGGGCTCCCCCGGGAAGATCGTCCGCACCGTTTCGCCGGAGGAAATCGCCGGTTTTCGCGCCTCCGCGCGCCACTATGTCGAGAACGCTCGCCGCTTTCTCACACAGATCTCGGAAGGCGACCTTTAAGGTCCCGCCTGCGGAAAGCACCTCCCGAAAACGCATGGCCCGGTGAGGAACCAGGGCCACCGCGGTTGGCTTGGCTAAGCTCCCATGGTGCGACATTCTGACCGCTTTTCATTGCAAACCAGAGGCGTACCCTAGTAATCGTCCAGTCAAGGACAAGCGAGCGCCGATGCTGATCGAGCAATGAGCGAATGAAACAGCAGCGATCGGGCGCTCGCTTTGCTGTTTTTTTTCTCCGAAATTACCTCTATAGTGCTGGCGCGAAGAGTTTATCTCCCGTCACAGTGAGCTGAACGCTGACAACATGATCCAAGTCAATCCCCGCGCGCAACCTTCCTTCTTATGGAAGGAGAACCAATCCCCTCAAACGAAGCGGCCGGAGCCTTTCTTTGGCTCCGGCCTAGCTGTGGCCCGGCGGGACGGGACATGGGGGCAAGGGAGGCCGCGCCACAGCATTCCTCCAGGAAAACCGGCATCTGGCTCTTAGGTTCCCTCCCAGGGTCAAATTTACTTCCTGACTTACGGCGTCCCAGTTGCGCAAAAGACTCTTTACGCGCATCATTCATAATTGACTGTGACCGACCATGCGGCGGCCGTGGAAATCCCGGCAAGCGTGGTCGTGAGAGAGTTGCGGTTGGGAGGACAAGAATGACCGTTGCATGGATTTTAAAGGACAAAGGACGACATGTGGTCAGTGTGTTGTCCGGAACGCCGTTAACGGAAGTCATTGTCCTCCTCGATAAGAACCGGATCGGCGCCATTGTCATCGTTGATGAGCAGCATCACGTGCAGGGCATTTTGTCTGAGCGCGATATCGTGCGGATATTGGCGACGCGCGGGACGAGCGCCCTTAGCGAGCCTGTGAGTGAGCATATGACGCATCCGGTTTCGACCTGCTCGGAACACCACAGCATCGACTGGGTCATGAATGAAATGACCAACCACCGTTTTCGCCACATCCCGATTACCGAT
>JBAVVQ010000667.1:0-4337 GCA_049697375.1 Rhodomicrobium sp. | reverse complement strand
GGGTCTTTTTGGTCCCATTTCAGACAACGCGCCAGCTCCGTTCGGCGTCTTCGGCGTGAACAGAAAAGGCGATGGAAAGTGAGATGCCTCTAGAGTCCCTTGGCGATACGCGCCAGATCTCGGTCGAGCGCGCCTTGGCGGAATTCCGCGCTGCGAGGCCGGCCGCCATACGGTCAGCCACGAAAACCGTCCTCGCCTTTCCCGTCGAGGAGCTGAACGAGAAGCACATGGCCTTCCTTCAACAGAAGGACCGCCACCCGCGCCTTATCGTCCCAGGCGAGAAGTTGAACGTCGCGGGCGCGTGGATCAGATCCCCGGCGACTGTACGATTGAAACCTTTCACTCTCGAGAAGCTCGAAGCGTATCTCGCTCATCATGAGAAAGCTTACGGCGCAGCCGTCACCGATTTGGCGGAGACCGCAGCCCTTGCGCTCGCGAATCTGGCGCAACTTCTTCCGGCCGTAATCGTCGTGGACGCCAGCGCAAATGCGATCCTCGCGCTTCCGGTTCTCGCGGTAGACGCGGGCGATGTTTTCGCCTTCCGCGACAGAGCGGCGAAATCGCTCAAGATCGTGTCGCGCGCCTTCGTCCCGCTGGAGGGCGCCGGGCGTTGTGAATTTGTGGTGTTCCGCGGCGGCGATGGTTTTCGCGACCAGATCGCTATTCTGGTGTCGGACCCCTCCCCCTCGCGCCCAGTTCTGGCGCGCATCCATTCGGCCTGTCTCACCGGCGATCTTTTCGGCAGCCTCAAATGCGATTGCGGCGAGCAACTGCGCGGCGCCGTCAAGGCCATGGCCGAGCAAGGAGGCGGCGTCGTGCTCTATCTCGATCAAGAAGGGCGCGGCAACGGCATAGCGAACAAGATGCGCGCCTACCGGCTTCAGGACCAGGGCTTCGATACCTACGATGCCGACGAAATGCTCGGCTTCGGCCAAGATCAGCGGCGCTTCGACTTCGCAGGCGACATGCTGAAGCAGCTTGGCTTCGCCTCGGTGCGCCTCATGACCAATAATCCGCGCAAGATCGAGGCGCTCCGCGAAGCTGGCCTCGAGGTTGTCTCCACGCATCGCGTGCTGACTCGGCCAACGGCGCATAATGAGAAATATCTAGCAGCAAAGCGTGACAAGGGCGGCCATCTCCTTGGCGACACGGCGCTCGATGGCGTGGACCTCGGCGATTTGCTGACGCCCGCATCTCGGCGACAGAGCTCTTGAAAGGCAGTCGAGGATTAATTGCCCTTGTTAGCGCCCCCTAGCTGAGTCCCAGCGCAGTTTTGCATCAGGCAAAAGATTTGCGTGCGATTTGCCCGCTCACCATAAAGCTGTGCAGAGCGGCCATGAACCGGGTGATCGGCGCAACAGTGTGTGATTAAACGCTCGGCGTGCGCAGCCCGCACCCTTGCCGGCGTCGTAGGATGCAACCCGTTCAGTGGTGCTGTTTTGGTCATGACAACAAAAAAATTGCTTCTCCTTCCCGGCGACGGCATCGGCCCAGAGGTCATGGCCGAGGTCAAACGTGTGATCGCATGGCTCGGCGAGACCGGCGGCGCTGAGTTCGAAGTACAAGAGGATCTCGTCGGCGGCTGCGCCTATGACGCCCATGGCGAAGCGATCTCCGACGCCGCCATGGAAAAGGCGAAAGCTGCGGATGCCGTCCTTCTCGGCGCGGTGGGCGGCCCAAAATGGGACAAGGTTCCCTATGCGCAACGGCCCGAGGCTGGCCTCCTGCGTTTGCGCAAGGATTTGCGGCTTTTCGCGAATCTGAGGCCCGCGATCTGCTATCCGGCGCTGACGGACGCGTCCAGCCTCAAGCGCGAGGTGGTTGAAGGGCTCGATCTCATGATCGTCCGCGAATTGACGGGCGGGGTCTATTTCGGTGAGCCGAAAGAGATCGTGACCATGGAGAACGGGGAGAAGCGCGCCGTCGATACCCAAGTTTACACCGAGCACGAAATCGAGCGGATCGCGCGCGTGGCCTTCGACCTCGCGCGGGCGCGGAACAAGCGCGTCGCTTCCGCCGAGAAACGTAATGTCATGAGGACCGGCGTCCTGTGGAATGCGGTTGTGACGCGCGTCCACGCCGAGTACCCGGATATCGAACTGACACACATTCTCGCCGACAATTGCGCCATGCAGCTCGTGCGCTGGCCGAAGCAGTTCGACGTAATCGTGACCGACAATCTCTTCGGCGACGTCCTCTCGGATCAGGCTGCGATGGCGACAGGATCGCTCGGCATGCTGCCCTCGGCTTCGCTCGGCGCGAAGGATGCGAGCGGAAAGCGCCCTGCGCTTTATGAACCCGTTCACGGAAGCGCGCCTGACATTGCCGGGCGCGGCATCGCCAACCCGATCGCGACCGTAGCGAGCTTCGGCATGGCGCTTCGGTGCTCATTCGGCATGGGCAAGGAGGCCGATCTGATCGATGCAAGCATCGCGAATGTGCTCGCCAAGGGCCTGCGGACGCAAGACATCATGCAAGACGGCATGACCAAGGTTTCGACCGCGGAAATGGGTGAGGCCATCGTCGGGGAACTCGACCGGCTGGCGAAGGCGGCGGCCTAGATCAACCCGCCTTTAATCGGAAGCGATTAAAGGCGGAAAAGTTGATCGATTCTAAAGTGCTAGAGCAGCCCGCGTCCAAAAGGACGCGGCTGCTCTAGAAGCCGCCTGGGGGATGAAAGGGAGAAGGTGGAGTGACGGCGAATCGCTTCGATGTCATTGGATTCAAGGCAAACTCAACCGAAGCGCTTTCTGCGCTGATAAACAGTCTTCTGGAAAAGGGCGGCGAAAAGCAGCCCTGCGCCGCGGGGTATTATCACCGGCTGCGCTCGGCCGTCGGCGCAGAGTTGTGGGTGCACATGCAGAAGGCCGCCGATGCTGAGCCTGATCCTTACATTGCGGTCGGGATCACGCCCTTTTTCGAGGGCGAAGGCCGCGCCCCGATCCGCGTCCGCGCCATGCGTCAGCGCCCCGATGACAACCATTTCGAAGGCGCCTTCTATGTAGAGCTTGGACCGACCATCGCGTTGATCGACGTGGTGGACTTCGCCCGCTTCGCTGGAATGCCCGTGCCCTTCATGGCTATGGCGCAAATCGTGGCGTTCCCCCACGAGCTTGCCGTGTTCGAGAACGAGGGCGCCTTTCAGGCGGCCCAGGCCGACAAGGCGCTGAAATTCACGCCGCGCTCCTTCCTCGCAAGCGGGCTCTTTGCAGGCGGCAATGGTTCTGGCGAAATCATTTTTCTTGATCCCGAAGCCGATGATTTCCGCGCCTCGGCCCGCGCCTTCCTAACGGGCGAGGTGCAAAAAACCGAGCGCCGCCGAAACCCGGAAACTGGGCAGGAGTTCACCTGGGCCTTGATCGGCACGGCGGGGGGCACCTTCGATCTTGTGGCGGACGACGCTGTCCTCCGTCGCGGCCTCAAGCCCGGAATGATTGTCGAGGGCGAGTTCTGGCTCTGCGGTCGCCTGGTGGAAACCTTCGACGCCTCCTGATCGACAAAGGCTGTTCTGTGTGTATAAAAATATAATACATCAGAAGGATATAGCCGCCGCGACCCGGCATAACTTCGACCTCCGGCGCAATGGCTTGACAGTCAGGAGCGTGGTCGATTGCTGCATCGCCGAGATCGCCATGGCGTATGACGCGACGATCCTCCACAACGACCGCGATTTCGCGACCATAGCGAAGCTGCGCTCACCGAAGCACCTGCAGTTTGGCGCTCCCGGCGCGGCGGGGTTCCATGAGCCGGAGCAGGCTCCCTTGCGCTAAACATCCAACCTCGATTTTGCTTGAACTTTCAAGCGT
This sequence comes from Rhodomicrobium sp., assembly GCA_049697375.1. Classification (GTDB taxonomy): domain Bacteria; phylum Pseudomonadota; class Alphaproteobacteria; order Rhizobiales; family Rhodomicrobiaceae; genus Rhodomicrobium. The sequence continues at coordinate 531 of JBAVVQ010000667.1, read as the reverse complement.
TGCTCACCAAGGTCCACGACACGCCACGTGGGGGCGAAGGAACATCCTGATCATGATCGGCACAGGCCAGCAATTCATTATCGTCGGCGAGCGGACCAACGTCACGGGCTCGGCGAAATTCCGAAAGCTGATCGAGGCGGGAGCCTACGACGCAGCGCTTGCGGTCGCGCGAGAACAAGTGGAAAGCGGCGCCAATGTGCTCGACGTGAATATGGACGAGGGCCTGCTTGACTCCGAGAAGGCCATGACGACCTTTCTCAATCTCATAGCCTCGGAGCCAGACATTTCCCGCGTTCCGGTGATGATCGACTCCTCCAAATGGGCGGTGATCGAGGCTGGCCTTAAATGCGTTCAGGGCAAGGCGATCGTCAATTCCATCAGCCTGAAGGAGGGCGAAGAGCCATTTCTCAAGCAGGCCCGGAAAGTCCTGCGCTATGGCGCGGCTGTCGTCGTGATGGCGTTCGATGAGTCGGGGCAGGCCGAAACGGCGGAGCGCAAATTCTCGATCTGCGAACGCGCCTATCGGCTTCT
>JBAVVQ010000666.1:0-9755 GCA_049697375.1 Rhodomicrobium sp. | reverse complement strand
GGTATTATGCCGGCCGGACAAAGAAACGAAGCGATCACCGGTAATTGACGCCAGCCAGGCAGCCGGGCGCGTTGCCTTACTCTCTCGCTTGCGCCATATTCGCCACAGTGTGGGAGAGACCGTGAAGAAGATTATTCCCACTCATCAGCAAGGAGCGCGGCGCGCCTATAATCCATACTTAGCGCCGTCGAAAATCTTGAGGAATCGGCTGGCCCGGGCAGCGTTTCTGTCCAATGGCTCGGAGGAGGAAATGCGATGAGCGAACTCGTAGCGCCGAGTGCGATGCAGTATCTGGACAAGGCCGTCGGGTCTTTGCGCGACGCCGGCCTCATGCCAAGCAAAATAGAACCAGCGCCAATCAATTCGCTCCTGGAGAAAATATCCGACCTCGAACCGGAAAAGATTCAGGCGATCGCCCGGACACTCGGACAGGCTTCAACCTTTAATGAAGTGGTCCGCCAGCAGGTGTCGGACATGGTCATTGGCGAGCGGTACAAAGAGATTACCGGCGGCTTCAACTCCATTCGAGACGACGCAAAGAGAATGGTCGATCAATTGGCCGACGGCAAGATCGACGTGTTGGAGCGCAGCACGAATGTCTGGATGAAGATATCGCGCGGCGACATCGGCAATCGTTTCGACAAGCTGAAGGGAACCTATCTCGGCGTCACGAAGGATACGAAGGGGCAGATCGACCGGGAGCATGTGATCCTTGAGGCGTACCGCGATTATCGCGGCGCCCTGAAGCAGGCCGAGGTCCTGGCGCTCGAGGTGCTCAAGACGGCGACAGCCAAACTTAACGATGAGCGGAGCGCGTTGACGGCATCCTCCGAGAAATTGGCGAGTTTCATCGGAACCGAGCCCGCTGAGCTCGCGCGTCTCGAACTCGCGCGGGATGAACAGCTCCGGCGCGTGCAAGACGAGGAGAAGCGGTATCAGATCGCGAAGGACCTGTCGGACAATCTGACCATCTCTTACAACACGTCGGAAATTGTGATGGGGCGCCTTCAGCAAACAACAAACGCCAAGGAACGCATCTACGCCCAGTCGATTTCATTTTTCTCGACGAACGACTCGGTGCTTACGGCGCTCAAGGCGTCGTTCACGGGGATGATCGGCCTCGATGAGTCGACCAGAACTTTGAATGAGATGAAGGAGGGCGTTTCGAAGTCGCTGGAATCGCTTTCGGAGGTTGGAGACAAGGTCCAGGAAGAGGCGGTCAAGGCGGGATATGGCCCCACGATCCGAGCGGATGCGGTCAGGAAACTCCTGGAGTCCGTCGTCGGGTTTCAGGAACGCTCCCAGCAGATTATCGAGGAGATGCGGAAGCTTTCAACGCAGAATTCCGCGGAGATACGCGACGCTGTCGAGGACGGCAAGCGCCGCATAGCCAAACTGGTGGCGGACGGCAAAGCGCTTCCCCTCTGATGCCGCAAAGCGCCGTCGCTGCAAGCGGGGAGCCCCCAGCCCCCGCCAAACTGGACGATCTGATGATTGCGATGGATGTCGTGGACACCCTTCGCCATCGCGACCGCCTCATTGAACGGGAGCTCAATGAAGAGGTGCGGGAGGAGCAGCTCGTCGAGCAGCTGCGCGCCCTGTATAAGAGCCAGGGCCTCGACGTTCCCGATAGCGTCATTGCCGAGGGCGTGAAAGCGCTTAGAGAAAGCCGCTTCGTCTACAAACCGCCGGAGCCCGGCATGGAGCGGTGGCTCGCGCATCTTTGGGTGAAGCGCGCGTCGATTGGCAGATGGCTGGGAGGCTCCCTTGCTATTTTAGCGCTTGCAGCCGCGATCTATCAGTTCAGCGTGGTCAGACCGCAGAGGGAAAAGGCGGAGGCGGCGCGAATAGAACTCACTGAGAGCCTGCCGCGGGAGCTTGGAGCAGCGCATAAGGCAATCCTCGCGGGCGCCCAGGTTCCAGCGGCCCGGCAAAAAGCGGATGCTCTTCTTGCCGAGGGACGCGCCGCGCTCGAACGGGGCGACGCGAGCCGCGCACGCGAGGCCGTCGCCAGCCTGGACGAGCTGGCGAATACGCTTCGCCAGGAATTTACGCTCCGGATCGCCGGACGGCCCGGGGATCAGACCGGATTCTTCCGTGAAAATCGGGGCTATCAAGGCCGCGCCTATTTCGTCGTGGTTGACGCCGTGGATTCCAAAGGTAATCCAGTCAAGATCCCGGTTCGGAACGACGAAACAAATCAAACGGAAACAGTCTCGCGATTTGCAGTTCGCGTTCCGCCCGAAACATTCGAAGCCATCCGGCAGGACAAATCGAAGAACGGCATCGTTCAAAACCCTCGGCTCGCCGAAAAGCGCCGCGGCTTCGTCGATCCGGACTTTCTGATGCCGGTGCTTGAAGGACGCATTAGTCGCTGGTGAGGCCATGTCGACATTTACAGGCAACGATGCGCTTCTTTCAGTCGAGCGAGCCATCAGTAGCACTCGGACTTACGAGGGACAGCTCGACGCCGCGCTGAGATCGGTTATGGACGAAGCTTCGCGGCTGCGCCGTGAAGAATTCGATGCCTTTCGAGCGCTGGCCCGGTTCAAACTTGACGGGCTCATAAGGGAGAAAGTGATCACTGACATCGACAGCGCCGAGCAGCATGCGCTGTCAATGATCGAAAACTACCGGAGCGTTCTGGAAGAACTCTCGCGCAGAAGAGATGAAGCGCAGGCCCGTCTGAACGAGGCGGAGGCCCAAAAGCACATGCGCAGCCAGGACCTCGCGCAGGTGCTTGACGCGCTCGACAAGTTGCGGCGCCGGACAGCCGATCGCATCAAGGACGATCCGGCTTGGCAGGCCGCTGAAACCGGGGCCGAGGGGGTCAGGAAGGTTGCGGCGAACGCAGACAAGAAAGCGTCGCTCTCGGAGAAGGACCTTGAGGAGAAAAGGAAGCCTTACGAGAACGACCCGCTCTTTATGTACCTTTGGAAGAAGAAGCACGGAGAAGCCACGGACAAAAGCAGCAACCTGGTGCGATATCTGGATGGGATGGTGGCGCGCCTCGTAGATTATGCCGGCGCACGGATCAACTACGGCATGCTGTGCGAGATCCCGGTGAGGCTAAGGGAGCATGCCAACGAAATACAAAGAGATGCCGAGGCCAGCCAGGAACGCGTCGTGATGTTGGAGCGCAAAGCTCTCGTTGGCGACGGGGTCGAGCCAATCGAAGCGCAAGCCGCGACCGCAACGGCCTCCGTCGAGGCGGCTGCGGAGGTTGTTACGAAAATTACGAAAGAGCTGAGCCAGATCGAAGCCGACCGGCAGCACGCGGTGGGCGCCGGTTACGACGCGATTTACACAGGCGCCGTTGACTTGCTTGCGCAGGACCTGACCCAGAGGGATCTTCAGCGGCTTTACCAGGACGCGCTCCGGACACCGCCCAAACAGGATGACGAGATTATCGTGTCGATCGGCAAGACGAGAGAAGCGCTCAAGAAAGTGGACGCCGAAGTGGAGCAGGTTCGCGCGCAAATTCGTGAAACGGCCCAACGGCGCTCTGAACTGGAAGGAGCTCGCGATCGCGCGCGCAATTCAGGTCTTGATAACCCCATGGGGAACTTCGGCAACGCTGAAGATGTCATTGGACAAGTCATCGGCGGGATCATCCGGGGCGCCTTGAGGGGGACCGATCTGGACCACGTTCTGCGCGACAATTACCGCTCTCCGGCTCCTCGCGCCGACCCCGATTTTGGCGGCTGGGAAAGAAAATCTGCCTTTCCAAATCCATGGGGCCGCGCTGGCTCTGCGGACAAAGGAAACGGTTCCGATTGGCGTACGGGCGGAAGTTTTTTCATGCCCTCGCGCCCATTGAGCAAAGAACAGGTGAGTCAAGAATAGAGGAACGCGGAAGGCGGCCCTCAAATTCGCGACCCGAGGAACGGCAGCAGCAGCTTTAGGTCCGAGACAAACCGGGCGTATTCCGCCCGCGCGTCCGCCTCTTCCTGGATGCGCAGGAGATAGGATGGATGGATCGTGATCAGCGCCTTACTGCTGCCGAGATCGACAAGGCGTCCACGGTTCTTGTTGATCGGCATCGCCTTGCCGAACAGCGACTGCGCCGCCGTCGCGCCCATCGCAACCGCGACTTTCGGCTGGACGAAATCGAGTTCGCGCTCGAGCCATTGGCGGCAGGCTTTGATCTCGACGGTGACCGGTTTCTGATGCAGCCGGATTTTCCCGCGCGGCACATATTTGAAATGCTTCACGGCGTTGGTGACATAGACCTTCCGCCGTTCGACGCCGGCCTCTTCGAGCGCCTCGTTCAGCTTGAGACCGGCAGGCCCGACAAAAGGCCGTCCCGCCAGATCCTCCTTGTCGCCGGGCTGCTCGCCGATCAGCATAATGGGCGCCGGAACAGGCCCCTCGCCGAACACGGTCTGCGTCGCGCGCTCCCACAAAACGCAGGCGCGGCAATCGCGGGCAAGCTGGCGCGTGATCTCAAAGGATCGATCCGCGAAGGCATTTTCAGCAAGGTCGAGGTTCATCTGATCGTCTTTTGATTTATGACAAGTGGGTCATCGAGGGGCGCTTGACGCCGAAGCTTGCGGAACGGCGGATCGCGATGATGCGGGCGATTGCGGAAATTAAAGCTTTGCAAATCTGGGGCTTCGCCGAAGACAACCAGCCCTCATCGTCCCCGATCAGCGGTGCTGAAGACGAAACCGGACTGCGTAGCCGCCATAGAGCCTCTCAGTAACTGCCCTGAGGCCCATTTGTTCCGCAAGCAGACCGATCTTTCGATCCATCGCGGGAATGGGAACAACCGAAAAGCGGCGTAGCCAGGCAAGTTGCGCACGCCGCAAAAGCTTCGGATAACTGCCGAAGTCACCGAAATCGACGATGAAAAGTTCACCTCCCGGCGCAACGCAGGCCGCAGCGCGCCTCACGACCTCTCGCCAAGCCGGGATCATAGACAGAGCATAGGAAATGAAAACGCGGTCAAAGCCGTGGAGGGCAAAGAGGCGCCCCGGATCGAAAGCAGTGGCGTCTCCGTTGCAGAGGACGATGCGGGCTGCCAGATTAAGCCGCACAAGAGAAGCCCGCGCCGACCGCAGCATGGCTTCCGAGACATCCAGTCCGTAGAACCGGGCCTGCGGATACAGCTTTGCGGCTCTGATCAGATTGCGGGCCGTACCGCAACCGATTTCAAGGACTGTGCCGTTAGCCGGGGGCGCGAGATCCTCAATCGTGCGATCGCGGCCAAAGAGATAATAGCGCCGCGTCGCGTCATAAATGAAGCGCTGGCGGCCGTAGATCTCGTCCATCTTCTCTGCCGCCGAGACGGTCATAGTCATCTGTATTATCCCTTGAACATGTAAAGGTGGAAGCCGCCGTAAATGGCGGAGCGGTCCTTCCGGGTCAGTTCGCGAGACATATCAGCCGCATAATGCCAGCGGGAGAGAATAGTCTCCGGGATGCGTCCTGGAAGAACTGTCAGCTCAGCGGCGGTCCTGAATATGACGCGGGCGCTGGGCCTCGCCGTTCTCGTAATTTCGCGCCAAAGGTCCGTCAATTCTTCGTCGCCCATCCAATCCTGCGCATCAAGCAGAACATAGCGATCGAAGCTCTGGTCTGGAGTTTGCGCCAAGTGCGCCGTGAGCGAGGCGTGACGGACGAACACTCGCGACGCATAGTTACGCACTAGCAAAAAATTTGCTGGATCGAGATAAGGCGGCAACGCGCCGGACGGCGAGTACCGGCGCCCAAACGCCTGCCAGGCGAAGTAGTTTTCGGATAGAGGAAAACCGCAGGCAAGGCGTTCGAGACGCTGTCGAAGAACGTCAGCCATGCCGCCATCGCTATCGCCCGCGAGCGCTTTATACTGCGCCGGTGGTATGCCTAGCCCATAGAGCGAAGCCGGACGGTTCACCAGCCAGCGCAATGCACGCCGATTGAAAAGCGGCGCGAATTTCTGGTCGAAGATGCGGCGCTGCTCTTCCAGCGTGCGCGCTTTCAGCATGACGCGGGGATCGACCCCATTCAGCCTTGCAACGAGGTGGCTTGCTCCGATGAATGCCCCGAGAAGCCCAGCGCGGTAAAAGTTGCTGGTAAAGCGGCCGATCCGCCGTCTGCGGCGCAATCCGTGACGTCCCTGCCAATAGCTTGCGGTCTGTGGATCAAGATAAGGGAGGATATGTTGTTTGAAGGCAGCGACATTTGCGGATGTGTTAGCAGCTCCGAAAAAGCGGAAGAAGGCCTGATAATTAGGGAGATGAAGGGCCGCCGCAATCTTGAGCCGGTTGAGCGCCACATGTGCAGCGTTGATGTCGACCGCTGTAATATGCTCCGGCCCCGCGGTGAGATAGCTCAGCACATTGCAGCCGCCGGAAGCGATTGTAACGATGCGGCTCCTACCATCAAGTGCCAGAGCCTCAAGGTCGACTGCTGGGTCTTCCCAGATCTGGGCATAGACAAGGTTCGAAAACGCCAGCGTGAAGAGACGCTCCCGTAAGCCATCGGCTGAGAGCGGTTTGCTTCGGCATACAGCTGCGCCGATCATGCCGCCGCTTCTGAGATTTTCTGCTTCTGCAACGTTGGCCAAATCAACTCTCTCCTCTGACTTTAATTTAACCGAGGCGACGTATCAGCTTCTTCTGAGAGGAGTGCTGGCGGCAACCGCATGTCCGGCGTCGAAGGCAAAACTCGGAACTGCGACGGCTGCGCGCGACGGCTCGATCGAACCCGGAGCCCAGCGGATCTGACTGAGCTTTCCGTCAAAGTCTTCGGCGATAGCCGTGCAACTCTCGACCCAGTCGCCGCAGTTCAAATATCGAATGCCGTCGATCATCCGGTCGGACACATGATGGATGTGACCGCAGATCACGCCCTCGGCGTCCCGGCGCTTGGCCTCCGCGGAAATGGCCTGCTCAAACTCGCCGATGAAATTTACTGCGGTCTTCACACGCAGCTTTAAATAGTTTGAAAGTGACCAGTAGCCGAAGCCGAACCGGCGCCGGACCAGATTGAACGGGCGATTGCACCACAGTGCAAATTCGTAGGAGCGGTCCCCAAGGAAAGCGAGCCACTTGGCATAGCGAACAACCACATCGAACTCGTCGCCATGCATGACGAGAAAGCGGCGCCCATCTGCTGTCAGGTGCACGATATCGTGGTGGATCTCGATAGCGCCGAAACTCATTCCGCAGTAGCCTCGGACGCCCTCATCGTGATTGCCGGGAATGAAGATGATCTTCGTTCCCTTGCGGGCCTTGCGAAGAAGCTTCTGCAGCACATCATTATGCGATTGCAGCCACAGGGGGTTTCGCCTGACACTCCAAAAATCGATGATGTCGCCGACGAGATAGATCGTGTCAGCATGGTAGTAGCGGAGAAAATCGAGAAAAGCTTCGGCCTGGCATGCCCTCGCGCCAAGATGGAGATCTGAAACGAAAAGGGTTCGAAACCGGCGAGGCTTAACTGGTCGAGGGAGATCCCCGTCCTGAATGCGTGTGGCAGACATTTCTTCAAGTCCTCTGTCTCGCCGGCCAATGAACCTCTCTAGTCCAACCCTCGCGGCTACAGCGATCAGTGAAGGCCATGCGGAATATCGGGATCTCATGACGGCGCTCAGAGACGCGCTTCCTTGGGGGCTTCCTTCGGGGGCATAACCTCCTGCTTGAGAACCGCCAACGCGTGACGCCAATTGTAAAAGCGCGCAACTTCAAGACGATAGCGCCGGTAATCTGCGCCATAAGCGGCTTCCAGCCAGTGCTCTTCCGCGAAAGCCATCAGGACGAAGATAAAAGTGAGCAGCGATGCGATTGCAAAAACTGCGATCGAGTCGGAAGCGGCCGCTAAGCCGAGATAGGCTGGAATCGCGGTTGCGTATTGCGGGTTCCGGGTCCAGCTATAAATACCGCCCATGACGAGACCATCACGCCCGCAGTAGAGATTCCTCCGCCCAAGTGCGTAACAAGCCCAGCCGTAGAAGACGAAGCACACGATGGCGAGGCTGCCGCCTATACCGCGTTGAAGGGAAAACCCATCCCAGCTTCGCCAATCGAGAAACGCCAGAGCGAGGGTGGCGACGTTCAGAGTTCGAAAAAGGCTCCAGAAAACGCGGCTCTGCCAACTTCCCTTTCCGGGAGTCGGCCAGACCTTCAGCTCATTGTTGACGAGTGTACAGGCGAGCAAACCGGATAAAGCCACGCCTGCAATGATCCCTACCACTAGCACCAGTCCCGACATGCAGGTCCTTAAGCTTCACGGTTGAAATTCCGTTCTCAATAGGCGCGTTTGATGACAGGCATGTGAAGCCCTGGGCCGGGCTGGAAACGCAGAAAAAGGCGGCCAGGATGAACCGCCTTTCCCTTTCCGCTGTGCTGTGGGGCGGCGGCTCTCGCTTCTCATAACACCGGAACGCGGGATCGTTTTTTGCGATCTCCGCGCACGCATGCACTTGTAAATTACGGCGGCCCTAATGTTGACTTCATCCTCCTCTGCCTTGAAAAGGCAGTCGGTCATGCGTTGCATTTTCATGGATAGATCTAGCAGGATGCCGAAACACGATGTTGCCCATGGTTCGACAAGCTCACCATGAGGGCTAAGCCGTTGAAAACACGCGACCTCATCCTGAGCTTGTCGAAGAATGAAGCCAAGATTTCATGCTTTTTCAGCAGCTTGATAGAATAGGACTCATCAGAATGTTAGAGAGCCGTGCGGCGCGGGGCTGGCGTTTCATCGAGGGCTCTCCCGGGGTCCAATCCTCCTCCGAAAACCTGATCGCGGCGGCAGCCTTCTTTCTCTTTTTTCTGGCGTGGGCGGCCGCCGAGTCCATCCTGAACGCCGACCGGGCGCTGCATTACGATCTTTTCGAAGCCTATGCCTGGGGAAAAGAATTTCAGCTTGGCTATAATCAGCACGGGCCGTTCTGGGCGTGGATCGCCGGAGCCTGGTTCCTCTTGTTTCCCAACACGAATACGTCCTTTGTGCTGCTGCAAGCTTTGAACGCCACGCTGGGCCTCTTCGGCGCGTGGATGCTGATCGGGCTTTTCACCAAAGGATGGGAGCGCCACGCCGCAACGCTTTTGCTGGTGGCCACGCCGTTCTACACGTTCAACGCCTACAAATATAACGCCAACACGATCTTCATTTCGCTGTGGCCGTGGACTTTATATTTCTTCATCAGGTCCGCAGACCTTATGAGCAGGCGCGATGCCTTGATTTTTGGCGTCTTCGCGGCCGCCTGCATCCTTTCCAAATATTATGCCGTGCTTTTGCTGGCGACGTGCGGGTTGTCCTTGTTTGTGCATCCAAACGGACGCCGGTATCTCTTTTCGCCGCTGCCCTGGATCGCGGGCGCCATCTTCTCTCTGCTGGTCTTGCCGCATCTCGTATGGTCGCTGACCAGCAGCGCCCCGCCCGTCGCCTATGCCATGGGGTTGACCGGCAAGGGATGGCTATTCACAGGCCAGCACGTTGCGCGCTTTGTCTTCGACCTCCTGCTTTTCCAGGCCGCCGTCGTGGCTCTTGTTTTCTTGGCGTCCGTCGCAACCCGGCAAATTTCGGATCGTCGTCCCGGACAGGCGGAGCGCAAGCCGGGATCGCAAAAAGATACGCGCTTCAACGTGTTACGATCCCGGATAAGGCTTCGCCTTTCCGGGACGGCGGCGGCGATCCTTTTGCGCCGCGCGGTCGAGCCGGTCGAGCGCCTTCCACAGTGGCGGCGCAGATTTCTCGCCGTGCTGGTTTTGGCCCCTCCCCTTTTGACCATCATGGCGGGCCTGATTTTCCAGCTGAAGATCGAA
>JBAVVQ010000665.1:0-1791 GCA_049697375.1 Rhodomicrobium sp. | reverse complement strand
ACCAAAACCAACGGAGCCGGAGCGCATCACATTTTCGCAGCGCTTTGCCTGCCCGGTTTCCGGCTTTACCATCGACGAAATCGAGCCGCGGCTGTTCTCGTTCAACAACCCGTTCGGCGCCTGCCCGAAATGCGATGGCCTCGGCACCGAGCTGAAATTCGAGTCTGCGCTTGTCGTGCCCGACCAGTCGCTGAGCCTGCGCAAGGGCGCGATCGTGCCCTGGGCGCGCACCGGCAACACCTCGCCCTATTACACGCAGACGCTGGAAGCCATCGCGAACCACTTCGACGTCCCGATGGAGACGCCGTGGAGCAAGCTGCCGAAGAAGGTGCAGGACGTGATCCTGTTCGGCTCGGGCGGCGAGCCCATCGCGTTCACCTATGACGACGGGATGCGCACTTACACGACGCGGAAACCCTTCGAAGGCGTCATCACCAATATCGAGCGGCGCTGGAAGGAGACGGAAAGCCAATGGGTGCGCGAGGAGCTGTCGCGCTATCAGTCCGATGCGCCATGCGAGGAATGCGCGGGCTTCCGGCTGAAACCGCAGGCTCTGGCGGTGAAGGTCGACGGCAAGCATATCGGCCAAGCGTCGCGGCTGTCGATCCGGGCAGCGAATGCGTGGTTCAACGAGCTGCCGGACAAGCTGACCGCGAAGCAGAACGAGATCGCCACGCGCATTCTGAAGGAGATCCGTGAGCGCCTGCGCTTCCTGAACGATGTCGGCCTCGACTATCTCGCGCTGAGCCGAAATTCCGGCACGCTTTCGGGCGGCGAAAGCCAGCGCATCCGGCTCGCCTCGCAGATCGGCTCGGGGCTGACCGGCGTGCTGTACGTGCTCGACGAGCCGTCCATCGGCCTGCATCAGCGCGACAATGCGCGCCTCCTCGAAACGCTGAAGCACCTGCGCGACCTCGGCAATTCGGTGCTCGTCGTGGAGCATGACGAGGACGCGATCCTCCAGGCGGACCATGTGATCGACATCGGCCCTGGCGCGGGCGTGCATGGCGGCGAGATCATCGCGGAAGGAACGCCGAAAGAGATCATGGCCCACGCCGAAAGTCTCACCGGGCAATATCTCACCGGCCGGCGCGCGATCCCGTTGCCCACGGCGCGGCGGAAGATCGACAAGCACCGCAAGCTCACGGTGCGCGGCGCGCGCGGCAACAATCTGAAGAACGTCACGGCCTCCATCCCGCTCGGCTGCTTCACCGCCGTGACGGGCGTGTCGGGCGGCGGCAAGTCCACGCTCCTGATCGAGACGATCTGGAAGGCCACGCAACGCAGACTCCAGGGCGGCGGCGAAACGCCTGCGCCCTTCGACATGCTCGACGGCATCGAATTTCTCGACAAGGTGATCGACATCGACCAGTCGCCCATCGGCCGCACGCCGCGCTCGAACCCCGCCACCTACACCGGCGCTTTCGGCCCGATCCGCGACTGGTATTCCGGCCTGCCCGACGCCAAGGCGCGCGGCTACCTTCCCGGCCGCTTCTCCTTCAACGTCAAAGGCGGGCGCTGCGAGGCCTGCCAGGGCGACGGCCTCATCAAGATCGAGATGCACTTTCTGCCCGACGTCTACGTCACCTGCGACGTCTGCAAGGGCCACCGTTACAATCGCGAGACGCTGGACATCAAGTTCAAGGGCAAGTCCATCGCCGACGTGCTGGAGATGACGGTGGACGAGGCGGCCGAGTTCTTCAAGGCCGTGCCCGCCGTGCGCGACAAGATGGAGACGCTGCAGCGCGTGGGCCTCGGCTACATCAAGGTCGGCCAGCAGGCGACGACGCT
>JBAVVQ010000664.1:0-8794 GCA_049697375.1 Rhodomicrobium sp. | reverse complement strand
AGCCGCGGGGGCGGCTCACAGGAGCAAAGAATGAATCAAGAGATCACGAATCTCTTTAGCCCGCAGATGCAGACTCAGGTATTTGACCAGATTCGCATCTCTATTGCAAGTCCAGAGAAAATACTTTCCTGGTCTTACGGCGAAATAAAGAAGCCGGAAACCATCAATTACCGGACGTTCAAGCCAGAACGTGACGGTTTATTCTGTGCGCGCATCTTTGGTCCCATCAAAGACTACGAATGTCTTTGCGGCAAGTACAAGCGCATGAAGTATAAGGGCGTTATCTGCGAAAAATGCGGCGTGGAGGTGACGCTGACGAAAGTGCGCCGCGACCGCATGGGGCACATTGAGCTTGCTTCGCCGGTGGCGCACATCTGGTTCTTGAAATCGCTGCCATCGCGCATCGGCCTTCTGCTCGACATGGGTTTAAAAGACCTGGAGCGCGTGCTCTATTTCGAGAATTATGTAGTGATCGAGCCAGGGCTCACGCCGCTGAAGGCTGGGCAACTTCTGTCGGAGGAGGATTTCCTCAAGGCTCAGGAAGAGTATGGTGAGGATTCCTTCCAGGGGGGTATCGGCGCCGAAGCTGTGCGCGATATGCTTATGGCGCTCAATCTTGAGCAGATGCGCGAGCAAATCCGCCAGGAGATTGCGGAAGCAACCACAGAACTCAAGCCGAAGAAGCTCGCAAAGCGTCTGAAGGTCATCGAAGCATTCATCCAGTCCGGCAACCGGCCGGAATGGATGATCATGAAGGTCATTCCGGTGATTCCGCCGGAGTTGCGTCCGCTGGTCCCACTCGATGGCGGCCGTTTCGCCACCTCCGATCTCAACGACCTCTATCGCCGGGTCATCAACCGCAATAACCGTTTGAAGCGGCTCATCGAGCTGCGCGCCCCAGACATCATCATCCGCAACGAGAAGCGCATGCTGCAGGAGGCCGTGGATGCGCTGTTCGACAATGGCCGCCGGGGTCGTGTGATCACGGGCGCCAACAAGCGTCCGCTGAAGTCGCTTGCCGACATGCTGAAAGGCAAACAGGGCCGGTTCCGCCAGAACCTGCTCGGCAAGCGAGTGGATTATTCAGGCCGTTCGGTGATCGTGGTCGGCCCGGAGCTGAAGCTGCATCAGTGCGGGTTGCCGAAGAAGATGGCGCTCGAACTCTTTAAGCCGTTCATCTATTCACGGCTTGATGCGCAGGGCTATTCGGCGACCGTGAAGCAGGCGAAAAAGCTTGTTGAGAAGGAGCGTCCGGAGGTCTGGGATATCCTCGATGAGGTGATCCGCGAGCATCCGGTGCTGCTCAACCGCGCGCCGACACTCCACCGCCTTGGTATTCAGGCGTTCGAGCCGGTTCTGGTCGAAGGCAAGGCTATCCAACTGCATCCTCTGGTGTGCGCGGCGTTCAACGCCGACTTCGACGGAGACCAAATGGCCGTTCACGTGCCGCTCAGTCTCGAGGCGCAGCTTGAGGCGCGTGTGTTGATGATGTCGACGAACAACATCCTACATCCGGCAAACGGCGGCCCGATCATCGTGCCCAGCCAGGATATCGTTCTCGGCCTCTATTATCTGTCCATCGTGATGGATAAGGAGCCGGGCGAGGGGCACATCTTCGGCAGCGTCGCGGAAATAGAGCATGCGCTTGCTGCGCGCTCGATCACGCTTCACGCAAAAATTAAAGGCCGTTATGCCGGCGTCGATGACAAAGGCGATCCGGTCTCGAAGGTCTACGACACCACACCGGGGCGTATGATCATTGCAGAGCTTCTGCCGAAGAAGCCTGGCATCAGCTTCGATCTCGTGAACAAGCTTCTAACCAAGAAGAATATCGCACGCGTCATCGATGCGGTTTACCGTTCTTGCGGCCAGAAAGAGACGGTCATTTTCTGCGACCGGGTCATGAACCTTGGCTTCCATCACGCGTACAAGGCCGGCATCTCCTTCGGTAAGGACGACATGCTCGTTCCCGATACGAAGCAGAAGATCATCGACGAAACGGAAGCGCTCGTTCTCGATTACGAGCAGCAATACAATGACGGCCTCATCACGCAGATGGAGAAGTACAATAAGGTCGTCGACGCCTGGGCGAAGTGCACCGACCGCATCGCCAAGGAAATGATGGACCGCATTTCGGCCGTCCAGCATGACAAGGCGACGGGCCGCGAAAGGCCGATCAACTCCGTCTACATGATGGCGCACTCCGGCGCCCGCGGCTCAGAAAAGCAGATGCGCCAGCTTGCAGGCATGCGCGGATTGATGGCTAAGCCGTCGGGTGAAATCATCGAGACGCCGATCATCTCCAACTTCAAGGAGGGGCTGTCGGTTCTCGAATACTTCAACTCGACTCACGGAGCGCGGAAGGGTCTAGCCGATACGGCGCTTAAGACGGCGAACTCAGGTTACTTAACCCGCCGCCTCGTCGACGTTGCGCAGGACTGTATCGTGACAGAGCAGGATTGCGGCACCGACAAGGGCATTAAGCTCGGCGCGGTGATCGACTCCGGCGAGGTGCTTGTCTCCGTAGGCGATCGCGTGCTCGGCCGTGTTCCGGCCGATGACGTCGTGCATCCGTCCACGGGCGAAATCATCGTCAAAGCTGGCGATCTCATCGACGAGACGGAGGCGCGGCTCATCGAGGAGGCTCAAGTGCAGGAGGTGCGCATTCGCTCTGCGCTCACTTGCGAACTCAAGAGCGGGATCTGCAGCAAGTGCTATGGACGCGATCTCGCACGCGGCACGCCCGTGAACATCGGCGAGGCTGTGGGCGTCATCGCTGCTCAGTCCATCGGCGAGCCTGGCACGCAGCTCACGATGCGGACATTCCACATCGGCGGAACGGCGCAGGTTGCGGACAACTCTTTCGTCGAAAGCAACTTCGCAGGCAAGGTCAAGATCCGCAACCGCGTTGCTGCCCGCGACAGCCAGGGACGCCTCGTTGCGATGGGCCGCAACATGGCAGTCATCATTCTGGATGATGACGGCCGCGAGCGGGCAGTTCACAAGATCACGCAGGGCGCTCATCTGAAGGTGGACGACGGCGACGTGATCAAGCGTGGTCAGCGCTTGGCGGAATGGGATCCCTATAGCCGCTCGATCATCACCGAGATTGACGGTGTGGTCGAGTTCGAGGACTTGCTGGAGGGCATCTCGGTCAACGAGCAGTCGGACGAGACCACGGGTATCACCAACCGCGTCATCACGGACTGGCGTGCGAATCCGCGCGGATCGGCACTGCGCCCGGCGACTGTGATCAAGGACAAGCTCGGCGGCAAGGTCCTGAAGCTCCCGCGCGGCGGCGAGGCCCGTTATCTGCTTTCAGTGGATGCGATCTTGTCCGTTGAGCCCGGCCAGACCGTGAAGGCTGGCGACGTGCTTTCGCGTATCTCTCTCGAAAGCGCGAAAACGCGCGACATCACGGGCGGTCTTCCGCGCGTGGCCGAGTTGTTCGAGGCGCGCCGTCCGAAAGATCATGCGATCATCGCGGAAATCTCCGGCACGGTTCACTTCGGCCGCGACTACAAGAACAAGCGGCGCGTTGTGATCCAGCCCGACGAGGAGGGTCTCGACCCCGTTGAGTATCTGCTGCCGAAGGGCAAGCACCTCGCGGTGCAGGAGGGCGACCGCATCGAGAAGGGCGAGTTCATTCTCGATGGCAATCCGGCGCCGCATGACATATTGGCCATCAAGGGCGTGGAGGAGCTGGCCTCGTTCCTCGTCAATGAAATTCAGGAAGTTTACCGTCTGCAAGGCGTGACGATCAACGATAAGCACATCGAAGTTATCGTTCGGCAGATGCTGCAAAAGGTGGAGGTCACGGATCCGGGCGACACCGAGCTCCTGAAGAATGAGCAGGTCGACAAGATCGAATTCGAGGAAATGAACGGGGCGCTTGAAGGTGCGGGCGGCCGCCCGGCGACGGCGGTTCCCGTTCTGCTCGGTATCACGAAAGCAAGCCTGCAAACGCGGTCCTTCATCTCGGCGGCGTCGTTCCAGGAAACAACGCGTGTTCTGACCGAAGCGGCGCTCAATGGTAAGATCGACACGCTCGACGGCCTGAAGGAAAACGTCATAGTGGGCCGGCTGATCCCTGCCGGCACGGGCAGCATGATCAGCCAGCTTCGCCGCGTTGCGTCCCATCGCGACGATCTGATTCTCCAGGAGCGGAGCAAGGCTGGAGCGAAAGCCTTGCCGCCTGCGAGCGAGGGCGAATCACCTGCCCCCGACTTGTCTCCCCACGTGCAGGCAGCCGAATAGATTACATCTCAAATACTTAAGAAGCCCGGCAATCGCCGGGCTTCTTTGATTCATGTCACGCCGCAAGCAAAAAAAGCGGCGAAAAAGCGCCAAGACGCGCTTGGATTATCGGAAACTCTCCGTTAAAGTCGCATTCATCGACGATTGGTGCTGCTTTGCATCGGCCAGAAAACAAGGGGCCGAGACGGCAGCTTATTCGTTTCAGCGGGTGATGGATAACAAACCGTGACACAAACGCCTTGGTGAAAAATCCTCGAAATATGCAGGACACTGAATGTGAACGCGGCGGAGAACTCACACAATGAGGTTAGGAAACTCAAGCCTGAGTATCTTTTCATCCGCTTTGTTATGCTTTGCGATGGTTGTCACGACACCGTCGCAGGCCGTTCCTCAACGACCTTGGTATTTTGCGGCCTTCGATCGGGTTCTTCGCGTCGCTAGCAACGACACAGATGCTGCAACGCAGAAAGATGCGGCCAAGCAGATCGAGCAGGCTTATCTCAGCCGCCTCACAAAAGCAGACGAGGGGACGATTACGCTCAGGGGACAGGTTCCGTCTGAAGGCGATCTCAAGATCCTGCAGGGCGTTGCAGCAGCGACCTCACCCGGCGCCGCAGTCGTCGATAAGAGCCGCGTGAACGCAAACGTCCCGGATCGGGATACGTGGCTTGCTGCCATGACTTTCGCACTTCGCCAGCTCGGCAAGCTCCAGTCGGGTTCAGCCGAACTGCAGAACGCGGCGATTACGATCGAAGGCGTAACAAAGGCCAAGGATGATTTTGCAGCGGTCCAGAGAAAGCTGCGCGAAGAGGCTCCGAAGGGTCTGCGCTTGCACGTCGCTCTCAAGCCGCACGATGTGCACCCGTTCGTCTGGGCCGCGCAACTGCGACAAGGCACTCTGACTTTGACTGGCTATGTGCCGGATCAGCAGGACCAAATTCTGTGCGCCTATGCTCATACCCTTTTCCATGACGCGAGTGTCAATGACGGTATGGAAGTCGCCAAAGGTGAGCCTCAGGATTGGCTTGCCGCTACGAAGTTATCGCTGGAGATGCTGTCTTTGCTATTCTCTGGCAATGTCGCGATTAGCGACAATGTCATTAAACTCGATGGGAACTACTCATCGGCGGCAGTGGTTGAACTGCTCGGCGCTTACAGTAAGAGATTGCCGGCTGGGTTCAGGCTGGAAAAAAACATTTCAGTAGCGAAGTCCCCCCTTCCTACGGAAGATGTAAGTCTCGCAGCTCACGACTCGCACTCTTCCACGTCAATGAACCCGTGAAAGCGGCAGTCATCTGAGACTTTAACCCAGCTGAACTTTCAAACCCCCTCGATGTCGTTGTGCAAGGGAGCAGGCGGCGGTGGCGCCGTCCAGGTTTCATCTGTCTGGGTCAGAAAATCGTTAATCATTCGCTGACTGAGGCGATCGAATAAGAGAGGCGCATGCCCTTCGTTGCGGACGACTGCCGATGTCAGGGCAGGGTGACGGGCTTGCATTTCTTGCACGGTCGCAGCCGATAGCAGGTCCGAGTTTTCTCCCCTCAGAACCATGACTGGCGCCTGAAAAAGGGATTCGAAATGTTCCCACATGGACGGTACTGGTTTTGCAATATCCACTTCGGATAAGGCTGTTCCCACTTTGGGATCGTAGGCCGGAGCGGGGCGTCCATCTTCTTCGTTGAAGAGCTGGCGCGTCAGTTTCCGCCAAACTGCGGTGTCAATGGTCGGGAATTGCCGAATGTTGATATCGCGGACAATGCTCATCGCCTCATCCCAGTCCCTCGGTAGGGGAATCTTTCCCGCATAGCCCATGATACGGGCAAGACCAGTGGTCTCAATAACTGGGCCAATGTCGTTCAGGATGGCGCATCCGATCGCTGAGGGTCGCATAACAGCAAGAAGCATCGTGATGATGCCCCCACGCGACGTTCCAAGGACGGCGACATTCGTCAGGCCGCGAAGCGTGAGAAAAGCCGCGACATCGAGAAGCTCAATATAAGGCGAATAGTTGCGCCAGTCCTTGTCCCATTCGGAGCGCCCGCGGCCTCTGTAATCAAGGCAATAGACGGGCCTGGGGTGAGTTGAATGGGTCGATAAAGCGACGGCCAGATCATGAAAATCCCGGCCATTACGGGTTAAGCCGGCAAGACAAACGAGTGGGCGGCCCGGAGCTCTCTCACTGCCATACTTGCGGGCGTAAAGAAGCAGGTCATCGTGGCTTCTGTAAAAGATGTCTTCTGTTTCGAACCCGGGCTCGCCGGCCGATCCACTGAGAGTCATTGGGCCTGTTCCAATTCGCCACTGCCGCTCACATCAAAATCGGGCAGCTTCCCGGGCCGCCCCCGATGCAAGTCTTCCACGATCTGGAAGCTTGCCGTGTTGTTTTCAAACCGGCAACGATAAAGCTGGGTGCTTTCGAAAATGCGTTGAATGTAAGTGCGCGTCTCAGTAAAGGGAATGCGTTCGACCCAGTCGACCGGGTCCTCCGACTTGCTGCGAGGGTCGCCAAAATCCTTGATCCATTGCTTCACCCGGCCCGGTCCGGCATTGTACGCGGCCAAAGAAAGAACATAAGACCCATCGTAGCCTGAGATGAGTTGGGCGAGGAAAGCCGAGCCCAGGGTGACGTTATAGGATGGGTCTGAGATCAGCCGCGGCGGCTCATACTTCAGTTTATAGGTTCCCGCGACGATCTTTGCCGTCTGCGGCATAAGCTGCATGAGCCCTCGCGCGCCAACGCGGCTCACCGAGCCGGTGTGAAAATCGCTTTCCTGCCGGGTTAAGGCATTCAGGAGTGCGAGCTCAAGCTTGCCGTTGCCGCCGGCGGGGTCGAATTTCGGTAAGAGCGTTGGGAAGGCATAGACGTCCACGGGAAATCCGCGCAACAACGCAATTTTGGCTGCGCGAACCCCAACATGGGCGGGCATCAGACGGTCTATCAGTTCAAGCGTTAGTGTTATCTGCTGAGGATCGTTGAGCTGTCGCGTAAGGTCCAGCATGTAGTTCAACAGAAGCGGCTGCAAATCGAGTTGCTTCGCGATCATAACCGCCTTGAAAGCGTCCTCATTCACGAACGCAGCAACAGCTTCTTGTGTTGGATGAGGCGGCGCGCGGAATTCGCACGCGCCTCCCTTGTGGAGAGCCTGGCGGGCGAGCGAACCATAGAACGTGTAAAAGCGGCTTGCCGCCTCGCGGAAGTAAATCTCAGCTTCCTTGCGCGCGCCCAATCGGAGTTTCGTGCGACCGAGCCAGTAGGCGGCCCGCGCCTCATCACGGGCAAAGCCTTTGATCAAACGGGCCGCCTCGAAATGGGGCTCAGCCAAGCGCGGCTCCTTCATGAAACGCAGCGCGATCCAGCCTGCCATGAACTCGGCTTCAGAGCGCGTCTCATCGTCAAGCGGCCCGTGCGCCTTGGCGATTGCGTAGGCGGTTGCCGGATGATCGCCGCTCAGCGCGCGCCGTACTTCGCTCCGGCGGAAATCCCACCATTTCTCGGGATCGGCAAGATCGGCAGTATCGGGATTGAGCGAGCGCAAGAGCGACCAAAGGTCATCGTCGGCGCCCTCGCGCCGTAAGGCTTTCAGACGTGCGAGAAGCGTCGCAGGGCCGCCAACACTTTCTTTCGAAAGCCTGAAGGCATTCTCCGTCGCCTTCGACTGGAGCGTCTTCTGGCCAGATTTGTCTTCTTTGTCCACGGGGTCCGCGGACCTACCGGTCGATGCGGTTACCTTCCCGCTTTGGGACTCAGCCCCTGGCGTCGTGTTCTCATCCGGTGACGCATTTACATTCCTTTTTTTGAGACGAACCGGCTCAGAAAGGCTTGTTATACCAAACGCATGCGCTTTACCGGCTATTGCGGCCTGTTTTTCCTCTATTCCGCTTGGGATTTCTCCATGACGCCGCCCCCTGCTTCGCCGTGCAACGACCTTCGTCTTCCGGCCATGACGGCCATTATGAGCGATGTGGGCGCCTGCCCTTTTGGCTCGAAGCCGGGCAGCTCCCTTCAAGCCCTTTCCTTCAGACGCCGACGCCAGCTTCTTCCCGGGATCGTCCAGTTGTCGCGCACGCGCTTCGATCATGAGCTTCCGGTGACGCTGATCCTCGGCATCCAAAAGCGAGCCGAAGCGGGAAGCAAATCGCTCCTGCACAAGCGGGTCTAAATTATAGCGCCTCCAGGCAAACTTGATGAGGCTGAGGCCTCGCTCGCGTTCCCCGGTCTCCATAAGCGCTGCGCCCAGACTGGCCTTTCCAGCGCCCGTCATTGGGTTCCGGTTCGTATAGAATTTCAAGACATCGGCCGCTGTAGCATTGGAAAGAAACAAGGCCTTTTCGAAGGGCGCCTCTTGCGCTGGTTCGGGAAACTGGGGATGGGCTCTTCGGAACACCATGACTTCATTAAAGTCCGCAGAGGAGGCGCGCAGGCGCTTCCATTCAGCAAAGGACTTCGCGGCTGGATCGCTAATCTTCCTGATCGCGGCCCGTGCGGAGGCGTCATCTCCTCTGGAAACGCTTGAGATGACGTCTTTGATCGCAGCCG
>JBAVVQ010000663.1:0-1681 GCA_049697375.1 Rhodomicrobium sp. | reverse complement strand
GGGAAAGATAGATGCCAATCTTGTCGGCAATGGTGAGGTTATTGGCGGCATAAAACCGGACAAGTCCTGAGAGGGGAAGCGTCTTTTCGTGGCCTCCGATATCCGCGAGCGTGATGGTATTTGTCTGGTCGGTTTGCCTTATGCGCTGAGCTTCGGCGGCGAGTTGCTCATATTTGGCGCGCAGCGGGCCGGACGCCTCTGTTTCAGTTGCGCGTGCTGCGGCGGCCTCTGGTGACGCCGGCCCGTAGCTCAATTCGGCACGCCGCACCTTGAGACGCAACCGCTCCAAATCGTAATTCACGCGGCCAATCAGGTTTCGTTCGATGTTGCGGATGGCCTGCAGCCGTTGCAGCGCTGCCTCATGAGCTTGAAGCAGAACCGGGTCGTTTGGAGCCGGATTTGTCAGGGTTTTGCCGTCGATGAGGGCGGCTTCGATCCGGCCAACAAAGGCCCCCCATTCGAGCCGCTCCACAAACACGATATCAGCCGGGAATTCGGTGCGCGTCACGTCGCGGTCGTCCACCCATTTGAAGTCGTAACCGCTGAGGTCGTAATTGCCGGTGCGATAGAGGGTCCGCTGCTCATACCCGCCGCGCGCCTCGATTTTGGCGGCGTCCGCCGGAGCGAGCGCCTTTACGGCGTCGGGAGCAAGTTTATAGAGCTCGGAGCGTGTGGGCTCACCGGCGACAAGTTCACCCGACTTGAGGGTGACGACAGCAACTGGCTTCGGGACAAAGGTCGTGAACCCGTTCCAAAAGACGAGCAGCAGAAACCCGAAGATCATGACAATGCCGATCGAAAGGGCGCCGCCAAACGCCCAAAGCGCAGGCTCGCCTCGCGCTTTCAGCGGGATCGTCGTGTTACGCTTGATCGCGGTCCGCGCATTGTCACGATCCGTCGATCGAATGCCGTCCGTCGTTATCGTGGTCATGATCGAGCCACCTAAAGTTGCGCCGCGCGCTTGCGGAAACGAAGCCGGACAAGTTCGGCCATCGTGTTCAGAACGAAGGTCATGATGAAGAGCGCCAGCGCGGCGAGGAAGAGCATGCGGTAAAGCGTGCCGTCTTTAACGGCTTCCGGCAGTTCCACGGCAATGTTCGCAGACAGCGCACGCAAGCCGCTGAAAATGTTCCAATCGATGATCGGCGTGTTGCCCGCGGCCATGACCACGATCATGGTTTCGCCGACCGCGCGACCGAGACCGATCATAACGGCCGCGAAAATCCCGCTCAGCGCTGTCGGGAGAATAACTCTGATCGCAGTTTGCCAGGGTGTTGCGCCGCATGCGAGGCTCGCCGCACGCAAATGTTCGGGCACCGCGGTAAGCGCATCTTCAGCGATAGTATACATGATGGGAATCACAGCGAAGCCCATGGCGAAGCCGACAACGAGCGTATTACGCTGGACGTAAGTGCCGACGAAGGAGCCGCGCACATCGATCCCAGCCCAGACGCTCAGCGCCGCGAGCCCCGCCGCAAGCGCAAGGGACACCGTCAGGATCGCCATCCAGCGCACAAACTCAAATGCCCCGTTATTCCCCGAGCGTCCGCTTCCGGAAAAGGCCGGTATGGACCGGAAAAGAAGCACCACGCCACCGAAGGCAAGCGGCCAGAAGAGAAGGGTCATAAAGGGCCAGCTCGACCCCGCGCCATTGGTCCACGCCCTGAAATCTCCGTCGAAA
>JBAVVQ010000662.1:0-3509 GCA_049697375.1 Rhodomicrobium sp. | reverse complement strand
AAGTTCAACGCCGCCATCGACGGCATCGTGGCGGACGGCGCCTACGCCAAGATCAACGCCAAGTATTTTCCCTTCCCGATTTTTTAGCGGCCTGCGCGCGGGTTCCAGAAAAGTGAGCCAAAAAAGGACGCGCTCGCTTCGCTACCCCTCCGAACCGTATCGACTTGAGAAACATGGCGCTTGTTGTTGACATATCCTCGCACGGCTACGGCCATCTGATGCAGATTGCGCCGGTCGTGCGGGCGCTGCGGCATCTGCGGCCTCATCTCCGGGTGGTTGCTCGCTGTGATCTGCCTCGCGAAATCGTGGCGGAAGCCCTCGGACCGGCCGTGGACCATGCGCCGGGTCCGCCCGATATCGGCATGGTGATGGCGGCCCCACATTTGGTCGATCGCGAAGCGACATGGCAGGCCTATAGCGAACTCTTCACCGATCTTGATCGTGTCACAAAAACTGAGGCTGCCGCCCTTGAGGCGATCGGCGCCAAGGCCGTGCTGACCGACATCGCGTTCATGGGCATACGGGCCGCATCAACGATGGGATTACCAACCGTCGCGCTCTCCTCCCTGCATTGGGGCGAGATGGTCCGGCAGTACATCGGAAATAGGCCCAACGGGGCCGCCATCGCCAGCTTGATCGAGGAGATATACGACGAGGCAAAGGCGTTTCTCCTCGCAGCCCCGCGGCAAGACATTGCGGGGATTTCCAAAATAGAGCGCATTCCGCCGCTTGTCCGCCATTGGGGACGTAGCGCCAAGGCGGAAATCCTTCGCAGTCTCGGATTGAGCGAGCATTTCAAGATCGGTCTCGTAGCCTTCGGCGGGATCCCTTTGGCGTCCACGGCGGTGACAATACCCAATCGCAATGACTGGATTTGGATCACGGCGCATTCGGCTTTGGCGCAGTCGCCCGGCCGTTCCGACATTATCGATGCGCGCCGCCTCGCCCCGCTTAGCGTGCTCGATCTTCTGGCCTCAAGCGACCTCGTGCTTACGAAGACCGGTTATGGGACCTTTGTCGAGAGCGCCTACTATCGCGTTCCTTGTCTATTCCTCAAGCGGGAGGACTGGCCCGAAAATAAAGACTTTGAGGCCTGGATGGTCGGTAACGGCTATGGCGCTCCCATAACAACGGCCGCCCTCTCGGATGGGAGCTGGATGGAGATGGCGGACTCTTGGTCATGCAGGCCCGCGCCGCTTCGCGAACTCGGCCATGAGACCGCGGCCTCGCGCATTCTTCAGTTGCTTGAATTATGAAGCGAGGCGCCGCTCCGCTTCAGACTTGGGTCTATCAATATCTCTTGTGAACAGGGCGCCGTCCCTTCACATCGCAACGCGCAGGCGAAACAACTTGCCGATGCAAACGGCGCAAATACCCCTAATGTCATTACAAATTGAACCGTGAGACCGGCTCACGCCGGATCGCAACAACATCGCGAATTTCATGGATGACACGATAATCCAATGGGGACATGAGCTTGCGCTCGGCGCGGCGATGACGGTGGGGCTCGCGCTGGCGACGCTCCCCTTCGGCCTCGTGCTCGGGCTGGCGGCGGCTCTTGCGAAGGACTCCGAATCCGCCATCCTGCGGGCGTGCGGCGAGGCTTACACCACCATCTTTCGGGGATTGCCCGAGCTTCTGACGCTTCTTCTGATCTATTACGGCGCGCAGATCCTCATCCAGAACATAGGGTTCTCAATCAGCATCTCGCCCTTCGCCGCAGGTTTGATCGCGCTCTCGCTCGTCTTCGGAGCCTATTCCAGCGAAGTGCTGCTCGCGGCGTTGCGCGGCGTCGAGCGCGGGCAGATCGAGGCGGCGCGCAGTTTCGGCATGAGCCCCGGCGTCGTGTTCCGCCGGGTCAAGGCGCCGCAAATGCTGCGGCTCGCTCTGCCCGGCCTCGGCAACAATTGGCTCGTGCTCTTGAAAGACACCTCGCTCGTATCCGTCATCGCGCTCGACGACCTCCTGCGGATGTCCTTCATTGCCGCGCAAAGCACGCGGCGGCCTTTCGTGTTCTATGCCGTCGCCTGCGCGATCTACCTCGCCATGACGGCAATCTCGACGCTGCTGATCGCTCGCGCCGAGCGCGCCGCCGCCAGAGGGTGGAGACCCGCCGCATGATCGACTGGGCGCTTTTCGAGAAATTCGGCCCGCGCATGGCGGATGGCTTCCTGGTGACCCTGGAGCTGTCGTTCGGATCGGTTTTGCTTGGCCTCCTGCTCGCTACGCCGGTCGCGCTCGGACGTGTCTTCGGTTCGCGTCCCTTAAGCGCGGCTTTGTTTGGATACACCTATGTTTTTCGTGGGACCCCGATCCTGGCTCAACTCTTTCTCATCTATTACGGGTCCGCCCAATTTCAGCCCGCGCTTTCGGCAGTGGGGCTGTGGTGGCTTTTTCGCGATCCGTTCTTCTGCTCGCTCTTAACCTTTACGTTGAACACGGCCGCCTATCAGGCCGAGATTTTCGCGGGCGCGATCAAGAGCGTGCCGCGCGGACAGATCGAGGCTGCGCGCGCCGCCGCCATGACGCCCGCTCTCCTGGCGCGCAGGATCATCCTGCCTCAAGCGGCTCGGCTGGCGCTGCGCCCGTTCGGAAACGAACTGATCCTGATGGTGAAGGCCAGCGCTCTGGCCAGCGTCGTCACTGTCTACGATCTGCTGGCGACAGCGAAGCTCGCCTTTCAAAGGACATACGACTTCCAGGCTTACATCGCCGCGGCGCTTGTCTACATTCTGACGGTTGAAATCATCCGGCGCGTCTGGAACGCGATCGACAAAAGGCTGAACCGGCGCCTTGTCGGAGCCTGATGCGTTCGCCTTGAAGGTTTTGGGGATCGCAAATAAAATCGGCCGGACCCGGGTGGGGCAGGGGTCCGGCCTTTCTGGGCACTTGAGAGGGAAATGATCGAAGCAATCCTTGGGCATGGATTGTCTGGGATCACTAACGAGGGCGCTTGCGCATTGCTCTCCAATGAGTTGAGCTATCGAGCTTATGAACCGGCTGAGCTATAAACTCGCGTTACGCTCGCGTCTCGTTGAAAAAACAACTACAGCGAGCGGAGCAAAAACGCAACTTATTTTAGATGTTTCATGACCTATTCAGCTCAGGGTTGTGGATACCTCACAGGTGAGAGATGGCGCAGCTCGCACTGATAACCGGCGCGGCCGTCCGCATCGGTAAGGCGATCGCCCTCCATTTGGCAAGGAGCGGCTTTTCCGTTGCGATCCAATATCGAAGCTCGAAGGAGGAGGCGGCAGCGACCGTAGCCGCGATTCAAGAGCTGGGTGTGGAAAGCGCCTGCTTTCAGGTTGGCCTTGCCGAACATGCCGATGTTGAGGCCCTGTTTCCGGCCGTCAACCGGGAAATGGGGCCGGTGACATGCCTCATCAATAACGCCTCCTCTTTCGCCGACGACCGCATTCAGTCAATGACCGAAGAGGGCTGGGACAAGCACATGGCCATCAATCTGAAAGCGCCGGTGTTTCTTGCCCAAGCCTTCGCTGCTCAAC
>JBAVVQ010000661.1:0-2369 GCA_049697375.1 Rhodomicrobium sp. | reverse complement strand
AGCCGGATATGCTGGAGGAGCGCGCTTTGCCCGAATTCAAGGCCGCTCTGCTTCTGCGGCCGAAAACGGATAAAATGGGCTGCTCCGGCCCCTGCGTCGAGCCATTCCGGCGTGAGCGCCAGCGCCGGGTCATCCGGCAGATCTCCGGGGAAGATCGCAAGCTGCTCCTTGCCGTCGAACACGCGCGCGCCAAGCCGCTCGCCTTTGACCGGCACGCCAACGATGCAGGGAAGGCGGTCATTGCCGTATTTTGCCTCCGCCTCGCTCGTGACGCGCACACTGGCGAGCGCAAAAGCCTTCACTTCGGCGCCCGAGAAGGACGCCCGCTGCACGCTTTTCTTGGCGATCAGCTGCAGGATCGCCTCGAGCCTGTCGTGATTGGCATGGTGGAGATGATCGGCCTTCGTGGCCGCGAAAACGATGCGATCGATGCGGCGCCCCGTGAACAGCGAATGCCACGCATTCTGCCCCTGGCGATAGCAGCGCAAAATATCGGTCAGGGCGCGTTCCAGATCCGCGACCGCCGCGGCGCCGGCATTCACGACGGTGAGCACATCCGCAAGCACGATCTGCCGGTCGAGGCGGGCGAAGTGATCGCGATAGAATGGCGCGACCACATGCGTCTTGTAGGCCCGATAGCGCCGCTCCATCATGGCCCAGAGGCTGCTTCTCGGCGCCATCGCTTCGCCGGGCGTCTCGAGGGGGAAGAAGGTGAAGGCGGGCGACCCCGCCATATCGCCCGGCATCAGGAAGCGGCCGGGCGGCAGGCATGAGAGCGACAGCGAGTCCTCGCGGCAGTTGCGCAGATATTGCGTGAAGATTTCCGCGCCCTGCTTCGCGATCTGCTCGTCCTTTTTGGCGACGGCGTTGATCGTCGCGAGGAAGCCCAGCCAGTCTTTCGCGGCCGTAGCGCGGGCCACCTCGCGCGCCTGCGAAATCGACTGCCGCGACCACTCTTCATAGCCCAGATCCAGGAGCGGAAGATCGAGAAGCCACTCGCCGGGATAATCCACGATGTCAAGATGCATCGTCTTGGAGCCGAGCGCGCGCCTTATCATGGCCGTGGGCGAGAATTCGAGCGTCAGGCGAAGCTCGCTGATATGCCGGGTGCCTTCGGGCCATTCCGGCGAAGGCCCGGTAAGCTTCGCGAGGTTGCCCTCGTAATCGAAGCGCGGCACGGCGTCGTCGGGCTGAGGCTCCAGATAGACCTTGAGAATGCGTTTTTGCGCGAACGGCTCGAAGAACGGAAGCGCGTTGCCCGCAAGCAGATTATGAACAAGCGACGTGATGAACACCGTCTTGCCGGATCGCGACAGGCCGGTCACGCCAAGGCGAACGGACGGCTCCAAGAGCTGCGCCGCCGCATCCTGCGCGCGCGCCCATGTTTCGGCCGCTGAGCTCGACAAGCGTTCCAGCAAATCCCGCTACCCCTGACCATGCAAGAGAATCGGCAGTGGTTGTATCAGCAGACGCGCATGAGCGGAACCCGCGTTTTGCGGCTCTGCGCCGCTTCGCGCTTCTCTTAATCCCGCACGACCACACCCAAATCCTGACACTGGCGGTTAAAGAGAATGATGGACTCTATTAGATCAAGTTCCTCTTTTTTCAAAATACTCAAGTATGCGGCAACCATACATTTTTGGGCTCTACGAACGTCTGTTTTAAGAAAAAAACGAGAATCAGAAAGGTGTTCTTTTCTGGTTCGTATTGACTGCTCGTGGCCTGTTCCAGCCAGCATCTCGATCATGGAATAAAAGTTAATCGCGTTATGAGGCGAACCCCACTGATGAATAAGATCTCCCCGACGTCGGATATGAGAACCTATGCCTTTTCGAATCGCAGCCAACTCAGTTCGAAGCCAATTTTCTCCGGTCTTATTGAAGAACTTTTTGATCCTGGAAGTTTGTTCGTAGAACCTCTTTACTTTCTCTTCAAAGAGGTAGCAGAAATTTACGAAAAGAAACCAACTGAATTCCAGATGCTTGGACCTACTGATCCCGATACCGTGCCACGGGTACCGCTTGAGCATTTGAGTGATAAGCCTCATATCCTGGGCAATTGAACGCACCTCAAGCAATGCTCGGACGCTCAGTCCCACCATGTCGTGAATCTGCCGCAGCTGCCGCTGATATGCCGCGCTCGCCACGTCAGGGAATTGAAGTCGGCGAGCGAGCACATAACGTCCTGCTTCTTTGAGAATGGGCAAAATGTCGGCATCGCCTTCATCGAATTTCCGAGCCATTCTCTCACGTCCTCGGCTCGTTATTTACTGAGTCCAGCTTTGCGGAACGCGTCGGCGAAAGCGCCGCCGCTGGCCTCCGGCTTCCCTCCCTTCGGCGCGGCGCTCATCTTTTTCGGCGGCGCAGCCC
>JBAVVQ010000660.1:0-2340 GCA_049697375.1 Rhodomicrobium sp. | reverse complement strand
GGGTGAAGGACTTCGTTAAGAGGTGTAGCAGCGCGACTCAGCATTCGGGTGTTTCAAGGAAGCGACAACAAGCGATGGCCGGGATCAGGGTAAAAATGCGCGGAAACCTGCCTCGCCCGCGAGCCCTGCCATGAAACAATGTCGGCTTCGCGGCACACGAAAAACCCTTTCAGCAAGTGTTTGGCAACGTTTCCCCGCTAATCTTTCCTGAAAGAACTCTTGCTTGGACCGCGGCGGTTATGACGACCTTTTCCATGGCTTCTTTGTCCGAGGCTGACTACTGCGCTCTCGAGGATGCCCTCTTGGCCACCGAAAAAGGCAGGCGTTTTTTGCGTGCCTATGTCGATCGCAATCGCGGGCTTGAAACGCTCCGGCTGTTGCGCTCCATCTCCCGCATGCATCGCGCCGCGCTCGGCGTGCCCGGCGTCAACGCTGAAGTCTGCCGCGATTTGATGGGCATGCTGAAGCTTGTTTCCAGGCGGCGCGAGGAGGCATCGGAATGCTCCGACGCGACCGCCCGGTCCCAATCTCTCGTGGCCGGACTCGAAGAGATCGAGGCTTGCGTTATCACTTTGATCGAGTCGATCGAAGAGAGGATGACCGGCCAGTTGCAGGAGGACGTTTCTGCGAGCCGGCTATCGGGCGATGGCTATACGCCTGAACGCACAGCAAAACTCTTCGGAGAACTTTCCTCCTACTTTTCAGTGGAGCCCCGCTGACCCCCGTCAGCTAGAGTGCGTTCGGAAAAGTATGAAGCGGTTTTCCGATGAGGCGTAGGAATAACGCTCTCAATATCGGGAGCTTAATCACGCAAACCTCATTTGACCCATAGGGCGCTGGCGGCGTTAACATAACTACCTATCTGCATCGCCGGGAGGCGAATATGCGTGCGCGCGCCGACATTCTGACCTTCCCCGGGATCTGTGATGCTTCGGCCGCAGTAGCGATAGACGAGAAAACGATCATCGTCGGTGACGACGAGCGGCAGTGGCTTTCAATTTACGATCTTCGCACACAGCAACTGCTAGACAAAGTCCCTCTGCTTTTCCACTCCGGGGACGACAGCGGCGAGACTGACGCGCGGCGCGAGGCCGATATCGAAGGCGCCACGATCTTCAAGGGGCGCATCGTCTGGATAACGTCTCATGGCCGGAACAAGAGCGGCAAGGTTCGTCCGGATCGCTATCGGCTTTTTGCATCACATGCGATCAACAGCCGGGACGGCAAAGCGGCCCAGGCATTTTCTTCCTCCTTCAATGGCGTTGCCTCAATGATCCTCGACAGTGGGGATCGCAGCTATGCTCCGCTGCGGGAGGCTATAGGGGACCTCTCCCGCACTGACGCCGCGCTCGCTCCGAAAAAGCAGGGCTTCAATATCGAAGGGCTGACCGCCACGCGCGACGGCGAAATTTTGCTGATCGGGGTGCGCAATCCTCAAAAGGATGCGAAGGCCCTCCTTTTCGAACTCGCAGACTTCGATGGGTTCTTACAGGGCGATCCAAGCCAGCTTGCGCTTGGACAGCTGATCGAGATCGATCTTGGCGGCCGGGGAATCCGCGACATCGCTTGGTCAGCGGCTCACGGAAGCTATGTCATCGCCGCCGGTCAGGTTGATGATGATACTGACGGCCCCGGTTTCGCTCTTTACAAATGGGACGGGACCGGCGCCCCTATCCAAATTGGCGATTTCAACGATTTGGACCGCGATTTTCATCCTGAAGCGGTCGTGCCTTTGTTCGATAAGTCCGATCATGGTCTCGCCCCTTCGAAGAGGATTCTCATTCTCAGCGATGAGGGGTCGGTCCGTCTTGGCCATGACCGGATACCCTGCAAGGAAGCCGATGAGGCGCGAAGGCGGTTCAGGGGTGTTATCCGGCACTTGGATTGAATTTTGGCCTGCACGGCTAGCATGCCGCCGATAACCTATCGCTCGGTCACCGCCGTCGTTTAACGCGCCCGTGGTCGGCGAGTTTGCTTTCGATTAAGTTATGGCTTGTCGGCTTCTTCGTCCGGACTCCGCAATCGCCGCGTCGAGATCGGTCAGCCGTTTATCGTAAGCGCGCTGCTTGTTGGGTTCGCCATGAACCACCCCATCCCTCGTTTCGGATGTGTGCAGGCTGCGGAATCGATGCGCCTTGAGCGCCAGCGCCACGCGCCGTTCGACCAGTTCCTTGAGCGACAAGCTTGCAAGAACGGCCTTCGGAGCGGACAAAGCATCGAGAAACACGTCTGCTGGCACGACTGCGCCACCCTCAAACAACATTACGCAACCCCCGTGTTATAGCTCACTCCACCATTATGACGCTAGTCGGTATAAAATACCTTACTCCGCGAGAGGCG
>JBAVVQ010000659.1:0-2469 GCA_049697375.1 Rhodomicrobium sp. | reverse complement strand
CTGGAAAGCGCCGCCTTTGCACGGCGCACGCCGTGAACAGACATCGTGCCTATTTCGGAGAGTGCCCGCTGTTGGAGGTTGAGCCGCCGTTCATGCCGGACGCTTGCCCGTCACTCGAAGCGAGCCTTTCCGCTTTTCCAAATCTACTTTTCTGGTTGGCTGCCTGGGGCCAAAGAACGAACCCGCTCGCGGGAGAGTTTGCTGCTGCCCTGGCGGCGGCCTGAAGCATCGCTAACCATCTGAAGCAGTTGTAGTAACGTCAGCAGGCGTCCTGTCCTGAGGATCGGCTGGTCAAGCACCTCCACCTCAAAGAACAGGAGCCCTCCGATGAACGATCGGCCCATCGGCGATTTACGCCGCCGCATGCTGCAGGATATGACTGTCCGGCAGTTCAGCGAGAAGACGCAGCACGATTATATCCGCCATGTCGAGGCCTTTTCCAAGTTCCTCGGCCGTTCGCCCGATACAGCCACGGGCGATGATCTGCGGCGGTTTCAGTTCCAGCAGACCCAGGACGGCGCCCAGCCGCCCAAAATGAACACCCAAGTTTCGGCTCTGCGGTTTTTCTTTGGGATTACGCTTGGCCGTGCCGATCTCGGCCATCAGCTTGCCCGCACACATTATCCCAAGAAGCTCCCGCGCATACTTCCGCTCGACGATGTGGCCCGGCTGCTCGAGGCGGCGCCTGGTCCAGGCCTCAAGTACAAGGCCGCGCTCAGCGTGGCTTACGGCGCCGGGTTGCGCGGCTGCGAGGTGGTGATGCTGCGTGTCAGCGATATCGATTCCAAGCGCATGCTCATCCGGGTCGAACTGGGCAAGGGCCGCAAGGATCGCTACGGGATGCTCTCGCCGCAGCTTCTTGAACTTCTGCGGGCCTGGTGGCTGCAATGCCGTTCGAAGGGATGGCTGTTTCCTGGCTACGATCCGCTGCTGCCGCTTACGGTGCGCCAGCTCAACCGTGCCTGCCATGCGGCGGCTGAAGCGGCGGGGCTCGGCTCATGGGTGACCCCGCATACGCTCAGGCACAGCTTTGCGACACATCTGCATGAGAGCCAGATCGATATACGCGTGATTCAAGTTTTGCTTGGCCACGCGAAGCTGGATACGACGGCACGCTATACTCAGGTTGCCGTGAACACGCTGCGCACCGTTTTGAGCCCGCTCGAGCGGCTGATCCTGGCAAAGGAAAGGACGGCGGGATAACGGCCGGCGCCCATGTCCCGCCCGTCTCTGGAGGTTGCGGATATCTTCCGCAGCCACGGGGCCGCATGGCGCCAAGCCAATCGCGGCCACGTAAGCCTTGGCCAGCTCAAAGTCATGAGTGCCATCGAGAACTGCCGAACGGCGGCTCTCGGCGGCCATGTCGCGCGCTGCGAGAACGGCGCCTGCGGCCACACAGCCATCTCCTATAATAGTTGTTTGAATCGCCACTGTCCGAAGTGCCAGGGCGCGGCGGCGCGGGAGTGGCTTGCCGCCCGCGAGGCGGAGCTATTGCCGGTTCAGTATTTCCATCAGGTCTTCACCTTGCCCGAGGCAATCGCGGATATCGCCTATCAGAACAAGGCCGTCATCTACGATCTGCTGTTCAAGGCGTCCGCGGAGACCATGCTTATCATCGGCGCCGATCCGGAACATCTTGGCGCGAGGATTGGCTTCATTTCCGTGCTGCATACATGGGGCTCGGCTATGACGCATCACCCGCATGTGCATATGATCGCGCCAGGCGGCGGGCTATCGCCGAATGGCACGCGCTGGATTCCCTGCCGGCGCGGCTTCTTCCTGCCGGTACTGGTGCTCTCCAAGCTGTTCCGCAGGTTCATGCTGGAGAAGCTCGCCGCCGTACACAAAGCCGGAAAGCTCCGCTTCTTTGGAGCGCTTGCGCACCTGGCCAGCGCGGAAGCCTTCGCCGCTTTCCTGGCTCCGCTCAAAAAGACCAAGTGGTTCGTCTACAGCAAGCGCCCATTTTCCGGACCCAAGGCCGTATTATCGTACTTGGCGCGCTACACTCACCGGGTTGCCATCTCCAATCGGCGCCTGATCGCGGCGGACAAGACCGGCGTCACCTTCAAATACAAGGACTACCGGATCGAGGGACCTAGCCGTTTCAAGACCATGACCCTTGAGACGAGCGAGTTCATCCGTCGTTTCTTGACCCACGTCTTGCCGAAGGGGTTCCACCGCATCCGGCATTATGGGCTTCTGGCCAGCGGCTCCCGCGCGGAAAATCTCGCCACGATGCGCATCCTGATCGCATTGGCTGCGCCCGCATCCAAACGCAAACAGGCTGCCGGGGCCAATGCGGCCGTCGCCGCCGCGCCGGCCCACCTTTGCCCCTGCTGCGGCGGCCGCATGCTCATTATCGAGACCTTCGAGGGAAGCTGCCGGCGGCGGAGGCTAGCGCCGGCTCCAGCCGGGATCGACACATCATGACCTTTATCGCGAGCGCTTCCACTCAAATGGCCGCCCGTC
>JBAVVQ010000658.1:0-2122 GCA_049697375.1 Rhodomicrobium sp. | reverse complement strand
GGATTACCTCGGATGGAAAGATACGCTCGCGCGGCCGGAGAATTCGGAACGGCAGCGGAGCTACGCCAAGATTTTGGGCGACGGCGAAGTTTATACGCCCCAGGCCATTGTCAATGGCATGCGGAATTGCCTCGGTAACAGGCTTGCGGACATCGAGACGGCGGTTAAGTCGACGGCGCCGCTCATCGGCAAGGAAGCGGTCTCGCTCGCCGCTCGTATCGAAAAAGGCAGACTTGTCATCGACGCAGGAGGGGCGCCGTCCGGTTCGCGGCATCGGAAGGGGAAGGTCTGGGTTGCATCGGTGCTGAGCTCCTTGACGGTGCAGATCACGCGCGGCGAGAATGCGGGCAACGTCGTGACCTATACGAATGTGGTCCGCGAGCTCATGGAAGCGGGAGAGTGGGCCGGGGCGCCCGTCTCCTACGCCTTGCCATTGAACTCGCTTTCGAAAGACGGGGATGTGGTCGTGGTGTTTCTGCAAACGGAGGCGCTTGGTCCCATCGTCGGCGCGACGCGCGTGGCGGGAGGATGGTAGCCAGGAGCCGCTAGTGCGCAGCCCAGGCAAGATCGCTTGAGAGTCTTCAGCGAATGGGGTACTAGATCGTTGTTTTTGCTAGTATCCCTTTGTCTCCGAATTACCGTGCGAGGGGGCGGCAAGTTGGGCGGCGATTTGAAGACGGGACACTAGCGCATGGCCTTTTGGTTGTTCAAAACGGAGCCGGGAGCCTTTTCCTGGGACGATCAGGTGAGGGCGGGACCGAAGGGCGAGGAATGGAGCGGCGTGCGCAATGCCCTGGCTCAGAAAAATATGCGCACGATGAAGGTTGGCGACCTCGGCTTCTTTTATCACTCGGTTCACGAAAAGCAGATCGTAGGCGTCGTGAAGGTCGTCCATGAAATCCATCCCGATTCGACGGATAAGACTGGCCGATGGAACTGCGTCGATGTCGCTGCGGTGGGGCCGTTTCCGCATCCGGTCACGCTCCTGGCGATCAAGGGCGAGCCAAGACTTGCCAACATGGCGCTCGTGAAGAATTCCCGGCTATCCGTGCAACCTGTCACGGACGAGGAGTGGGCGCTCGTCTGCCAGATGGGCGGCTACAAGGCATAGTTTCTGCTCGCTTGCCTTCACCGCTCCGAACTTAGCGCAAGGCCGATAGCGCTTGCTACCCATGAAAGAGCAGGTAGACAAAGTAGCCGGCGACCGCG
This sequence comes from Rhodomicrobium sp., assembly GCA_049697375.1. Taxonomy (GTDB): domain Bacteria; phylum Pseudomonadota; class Alphaproteobacteria; order Rhizobiales; family Rhodomicrobiaceae; genus Rhodomicrobium. Next base: position 913 of record JBAVVQ010000658.1, on the reverse strand, counting down.
ATCAAGACGAGCGAGAGCATATAAAGAAAAGGAGCTGCGGCGGAGGTGAGGCGCTCATCGAGGATCAGATCCGGTTCAGCCGGCAGGGGAGCGTCTTGGCTATGGCCGTCTCCGTTCTCAGGCTCGGCCTCTGTCGTCATAGGCGCTTCTTCTTCGGCGTCAAATCCAGCCTCGTGGCTTCGCTTGCCGTGTTCTTCGATCGTTCTGTCGTCTTCCGTTTTCATCGAACAGCCCACCTATATGGACAACGCTTAACCTTTCTGAAGGCGGACGCTGCTCCGTCTTGCCCGGGAGGGAGCGCGCGCTCTGTGTAAAGGTGCGGCACAGACTTTTTGGCGGCCCTTGGCCTTGAGCCTGACGCTGACGATCATCCTTACAATAAGTCCTTTATCCGCCGCAGAAAAGCTCGGGTTTGGGCTCAAACGGCCGCACAAGGCCCAGCATTGCGGTTTTTTCAGGCGAAAGCCGCCGGGCATTATGACAAGCAGGGCTTGATGCAGAGCTGAAACCTGGCGCACCAGACGTGAATGCGCCACTTCTCGCACAGCTCGATTCTCGTCATCGGGACAGGCTTCACGACACTGAACAAGGGATGCCCGCGTGACGGGGGCGGCGTTCTTCCAGAAAGACCCGCAAACGCTTGTCGCTCATCCCGATTTTGGCGGATGTGAAGGGCCGACCGCCCATTATAGATGACGCGCTCTTACGCGGGTCGCGGATGCTTATCAAGGCGCTAGAGCGCGCTTTTGCGTCCATCAAAAGCGATTCCGTCCGTATTTCCTATCCGTGTTCCCTGCGAAACAGCAGCGCTGCCGGCTCTGTGAGATGTTTCCTCTCGAAGGCGGAAATCTTCTCCATCAAACCCCAGAGAGCAAGGAATACTTCCAATGAGCACGACCTCAACCATCAGCGG
>JBAVVQ010000657.1:0-2723 GCA_049697375.1 Rhodomicrobium sp. | reverse complement strand
AGCAGGCGAAATCCCACTATGGCGATGCCTTCGAGAAAATCGAGGGGGTTTTGAGAAAGACGGATGGGGAGCCCTCGAAACCGCTGCAGCGTGAGCTGACGTGGAACTATAACAAGCGCGGGGATGCCGACACAGACCTCAAGAATTACGCGGAAGCCAAGCCTTCCTACGAGGCTGCGCTTTGTCTTCGGAAGCATCTTTTGCTGGAGGAACCCGGCAATACCCAGCTCAAGCACGATATTTCTTGGAGCTACGACAAGATTGCGGTCGTGAAGCTGGAGCTGCTCGATTTTGAGGGCGCCCTTGAAGCGCAGTTCGCCTCGCTCTCCGTCCGCCACAAGCTTGTTGAAAGCGATGGAAGGCAGGTCATTTGGCGGCGCGATATGGCCGCCGCTCTTCATCAAATCGGGGAAATCAAGAGCAAGGCGGCCGATTTTCCATCCGCCTTGATGTTCTTCATTGCGGCTGCCGAGGTGCGTCTTGCGCTAAAGAAGGAAGCGCCAGGCGACCCAGCCGCGCGGGCTGCTTTCGAGACGAGCATGACCCGGGCTAAAGATATGCGCGTTGCTATGTCGGCGCGGCAGATCGAGTGGTTGGAGCGGCCCTACCGGGAGGTTGTCGCCGAGGAAGAGCAAAGCGCAGCCAAGCGCGCTGAGGCCGTGTACAAGGACGGGGAAGTCTGCTGGAAGGAAATCATCGCCATGTTGAAGCAGGGCAAATCATCGTAGCCGCAAACTATATGGCGATCGGGGCTTTCAAACTTGAGAGAGCCCGAGGCAAGTTCGCGCCCCGATAGCCGCGAATTACGCTCCTTTTTGCGCTTGTTCGCCCGCCCGCAAGCGAGATAGCCCTCATCCCTCCCCACGAATTATCCCTCTCTTGGTGTTTCGTAGGGAACAGCGGCAGGGAGCTTTTAGCGTCATGCTGGTCTCGAAGAGAAGGCTTTCTCATCGTTCATCGCAACGGAACAAGTGTCATGTGCCGCGTTCAGAAAAACAGCCGCTTCATTTCCCTTTCTAACCTCAAGCTTGCTTTCGCAGCTCTATCGTCCGGCGCCGCCCTGCTGGCGGCCTCCTCCTTCGCCCATGCTCAACCAAGCGAAATGCGGGCTTGCAATGCGGGCGAAATTCTCGTTGCCGCTCGAGCGGATAACATGTCGGAGTCGACGTCGACCGACGCAAGCGGAACACCGATCGTGACCGGTTGCGCACAACCGAGGCCCCAACCTACAGCGTTCCGTCCCTTCGGGGATCAACCACTACAGTGCCCCTCCGGAATGCTTCTTATTGGCACGCAGGTTCAGGACCCTTCCCAGGCGACGGCTGTCGATCAGGACGGAAATTCCTTCTTCATAAGTTGCGCCCGGGGCCAGGCGCGGGAGGCGCCTGCCCCCGTAGTGAGGCCAAGTTGGTCTGGCAGTTACCGTAGCGCCCTTGCTAGCTTTGGCGCGGGCAGAGGGGACGCGACGGGCGACAGCGGAGACGGCCGCGAAGCGCTCAGCTCTCTTCAGCAGCGCCCAGACAGTTCGGGCGTGAATGAAAACCAGGGCAGCGTCAGAGCCAGCCATTTTAAGAGGCGTTCCAGGATCGCCAGCGTGAATAGAAACCCGAGCGGCGTCAGCATCTTAAAGCGGCGCTTTAGCAACGCCAGTTCTAAGGGAAACACGGGCGGGAAGGCCGACAGCGTCGTTCATCGGCGTGTAGCCGATAACGGCGCAATCGGCCCTCGCTCTCGCTTCAATTCAAACCAATCCGGCAGGGCTCGTTCGCAATCACAGGGTAGCTCCCATGAGCCGAGGTCTCCCGGCTTCGGTGGTTTTGGAAGTGGCGTCCTCGGCTTGGTGCTGGGCTTTGGAGGCGGCTTCGGAGGCCACTAATTATTGTCGCTGTAGCGAACCCGAGGGCGGAACTCCGGCTGATCATGGCTGACTGCATAGAGCGCGCCTTTCAGATCGCCAGCAAAAACGACACCGCTAACAGTCGCCATAACATTCGCGAGCATGTGAGCCCGGTTTCCGTGCTCCAGCGCAACTGATCGCTTGACACATTATTGCATAATCCTTGTACGTCGTGCGCATGTCGTGAGGCGCGCCCGGAAAAACGCGTTGCCCCCCATCGATACGCACGATGATGGAGGCTCCCCGTTGACCGAGGGACGAGCCGGTCAGTCAAACTTCTCGGAAAGACGCTGGAGGGCCGGCGGATCTCAGGAACTTGACCGCTCAGAGTTGTGCAAGTTCGCTGCAAGGAGCATTAGACAACCTGAGCTCAGTCAATGTTTTCAGCAATCTCGAGCAACTGCTAAGCACGGTGCAATCCGTTGACGCGACGGCGCCCAGCGGCTATAGGGCGGGAAGGTCGTATGCGCACGCAAGCGCGTGGCTGACCGAGTCGGCGGGCGGGCGGGACTTCTGGACGGTTCAGCCCTGGGCTGCGGCCGGATTTGCGGCCCTCCGCTTAGGTGAATGCCATCAGGCAGCCAAAAATTTCTGGGCAATTGCGGAAAAGTGAAATGGAAGGGAGGCTTTCGCCTGTTCAGGAAATATGGAACGTGCTAATTTTTGAGCCTATTAGGGATGGAGGAGCTCATGTCGCGAGTGAAGCGCGCTAAAGTAAAGCGAGCAAAGACGGCGTTGTCTGTATTTGGCCTTGCCGGGATATCCCTGGCTGCAACGGCTGCGACGACCAGCGAATCGGTAGCGGGTGTGCCATCGCCGGCCACAG
>JBAVVQ010000656.1:0-12196 GCA_049697375.1 Rhodomicrobium sp. | reverse complement strand
TCGTTAGTTTCATCGAATGAGGCGCCCAACGCGCGTACAATTAACAGCGATTCGGTGACCTCGCCGGAGAGATGCCGATTATTAAAAGCCACCTGCTCCCATGATTTTAAGGGCTGCATGATACGCTCAACACCCAATGGCCTTAGGCATTATACCGCCGAAATATTGCGCTCGCCATAGGCCCTATAACCAAAAAGGCCTAGTACAGTCCGAGGCAAGTTGGCGCCCCGATAGGAGGCGGTGCGACCGGGGCCAAACGAGCGCAGTGAGAGTGGATTGGGGGTGGCTGTACGCATAATGGTCAGCCAAGGCTTCGATCAAATCGTTCGCGCTATGGCTTCCGGAAGGCATTCCCGATTAGCCCCTGCAGCCCTTCCGTCTGCGCAGCGTAAGCTTGCATCTGCTCTTGAGCGAACTGCGTTTGAAGTGTCAAAATATCTTGGAGAGTCTGCGCCTTGGCAATCTTTTCGGCCAGCGCGAACGCCGAGTCGGCATTCATTTTCGCGATTTCCTCAGCGCGATTGTGGACATCCGCCAAGCCAGTGATCAACGGATTTGAGGGCATCGCGCCCGTCCCGGCTCCCGCCGCGCCGAGTGCTGATGCCTGGAGAGCTTCTCCGATCAAGCCGTACAATTGTTGCGTCTGTGCGACAAAGGCCTGCATCCGGTTTTGAACAAACCGCGTCTCAAGCATCACGATATCTTCGAAGGTCTGTGCGTCGCTGATCTGGCTGACGAATTCGGACGCTGCATCGGCGTTTTCCATCGCGATTTCCGTGGCGCGGTCTTGCACATACATGAAGCCTTCGGCCACGGGATTTGCGGGTATCGCGTCCACCCAGGTGTCGATGGTTTCGCTGATAAAATCTGTGAGCCGGTCGTAAACGGCATGCGCCTGTTTTATGTTTGTTTCGGCCAGATCCCGCATGGCCTGCGGGATTTCGAACGGGTTGTCGGTCATTATGTCCTCCGCCCCTCAGAGTATTAAGGCGCCATGCGCGTCCTGGACCGCCGCCTTCTTGCATAAAGCTCAAGCATAGACTTCCTTAATGCTAATATTCAACAGTTTGTGGTTTCTTTCGTTCCGGTCTCGGGAGGAACAAGGTGCGTTTGCGCGGAAGGGGGCGGATAAGGAGAGGCTCCCCAAAGGCTTTCGCATCGTCTTCACTCCGAGAAACGGTTCAGTGTCCAAAGCGATGAGGGGAGGGAGCTGAACTGAATGGCGGCGCTCGACCGGCCGCGACACACTGCTCGGCCAACGACCCGGTCAGAGGGCATCATCACGAGGAACAACGCCAATTGTTGCGGTTTTCTTGTCGAACCGTCCGGGTCCGGGCACATCCGTTCGCCCAAGAGAAATGCCCCGGCAACAGGGAGGCAAGGCCATGTTGGTTCGTGATGTGATGAGAAAAACAGCTTCAGTGCAAGCGGAAGAAACTCTGGAAGTGGTGGCTTTGCGGTTGAAGCAAGAGAATGTCGGCGCATTGCCGGTTGTTGAAGCCGGTCAAATCGCCGGCATGATCACAGACCGTGACATTCTGCTGAGAGGTCCCGCTGGGGGCAGGAGCATGGGGCGCACAAAAGCTCGAGAGGTCATGTCTGTTGGCGCCTTAGCATGCCACGACACAGATGATCTTGATCACGCCCTCGGATTGATGAGCCGCCATCGCATTCATCGACTGCCGGTCTTGGATGGCAATGAAAAACTTGTCGGTATTCTTTCTGTAAATCAATTTAGAACCCCGTCTTCCGAACCGGCGGCATTCGAGGTCATCTTTTACAAGCAACTCCCCAATTCCACCGGCCACGTTTACAATGTCGAGTTGAGGAGGGTGGCGGTTGCGAGGGGCTCATCGAAGGCGGAAGCCGTCCAAGCGGCGATTAAGGAATTCGAACAAGAGCGCAAGGCCTCTCGCTGGGATCTTGTGGCAGACGGCTATGACGTCTTAGAGCGCGGTCCCAAGGCGCTCCAGACCGAACAGGAACCCAACTCGAGCGGCGCCTGATGCAGAACTGCTGGTTGCGTTAGGATTGCGCGGGCGGAAGAGGCGCCGTCAAAAGACCCGGCTCACTCCCAGCGATCAAGCGCTCAACGGTTCTAAGTTCATCGGCGAGACGAGCCTGAATATCCTTTAGCCGCGCGGCCGTCGCGAAGTTACCGATGTTGAAGAAAAGCGATCTCACATCTGTCACGAGCATATGAGCTTCAAACAGGAAGTCGTGCGCCTTTGTCAACTCGGAATCGGCGAGTAATGATTTAGCGCGAGTGGCGGTCATGCGTTCTCCCAAATCGTGGCGCCCCTTTCCTTGTGCATTGCACCATATTATGTTGCGAAGCACAATATCTGATTTTCGTCAAACACGCTCTTTTCCTTTCGATCGGCCGAAGCTTAGCAACGGCGCGGGTGAGCAGGAGTCGTTTTGGGCATTAGAAAAAATCCATTCACAATTGTCCGGGAAGACCCTGCGCCGGTGACAATGGGACGCATGCGGCTTGCGGCGCCTCCAAGACAGCGAGAGCCTCATCCTGAAACGCTCGAGACGCACGCTGCCACTGTCCTGGGCGCGGCGAGACCCAAGCCAGCCGCCCTACGAGCGTGCGCAATTTTTTTACCCTTGCAGCCGCCGCGGTCATCTGCTCCATGAGCTCGTCACAATGTTTGACGCGCACGTACTCTTCGACGGGTCTTATGCAGACTCCAAGGCAGGTCTGGGGCGCTTCAATTTGGCCGCAGGCGTGGCATAGCCAAACTGGTAGGCTTTCGGTCGGCACTGTTACGCGATTTTGCTGCTCCTTCCCTGCGGGGTTGATCTCGAGGAGGAGAATGTGCGCGCAGTCTCGAAGCACGCGGTAGGAGTTTTCCCGCTCGCTTTCCTCCTCGGGAAGGTCGGCAATGCGATGCGCCAACGCGGTCAGCTTTTTCAGGTGTTCCATGATCACGGTCGCTTCGTCGAGAAGCTCCGCGTAGTCGACAGACCGCACAACTTCTAGTTTGTGGTAATCGCACACCCCCATGCACGGGTTGGAGTTCCCCATAGCGCCGCAAGCTATGCAGCGCCAAATAGGAAAGTATTCATCGGGCAGCTGCGGCTCAAATTCCAAATCGCTCGATTCGGCGACTGAAACATCATTCATGGCGCCTCCGAAGAACCACTCACTTAACCCTGATCGAAGTTAAGTGCGGAGGCGTCCAATGGAAATCCCCCAAGATGCTCTCGTTTTCGATCGCGTCTTTGAAAACGAGCAGAACCGGCCGAAGTTTGTTTTCGGTCTGTCCTGATGGAAGGGTGTGGCAGGAATAAAACTTACGGAAGGAGGTTCTAGCTTAGCCGCCCATATGGTGGAATTGTATACTTGCCTACTCGACGCGCGCCGGATCCCCTGAAAGGCAAAATCCAAATGACGAGAGCGACCGCGGCCATCTTGTTCGCCTTTGCATTCTGTGCTTCTGGTACAGCCTTCGCCCAGCATCAAGGACATTCAACCGCAGAGGAGCGGGGCCACGCCGCCGAAGGCGGGGTCCAAGCTGCAAAGCCGCCAAGGGTCGAGGGCGCTGCGCCGGCAATGCATGCCGAGGCGGTTTTCACACTGCGTACTGGAGTCGCCGAAGGACGGCTCGTGTTCCTCGGCGCCGCAGGCAGCATCAATGGCCAAGTCAACCCAATACTGAAGGTTCACCAAGGCGAGACCGTACAGATCAATTTAGTGAACGGCGAGGGGGCGCAGCACGACATCGTGATCGATCAGTTTGGCGCCAGATCGGACATGGTGGTGGGCAAGGGCGCAAGCAGCAGCTTGTCCTTCACCGCTAACAAGACCGGCGAGTTTACTTACTATTGTTCCGTTCCCGGACATCGGGCCGCCGGCATGGAAGGCCGCATTCAAGTGCTGGCCGGACCAAGGGCGCCCGAGGTTGCAACCGCGCCGGACATCGTTCGCGATCCCACCGATTTGCCCCGGCCAATCTACACGCGGCCAGCACAGGTTGTGCATGTGGACCTGGAGACTGTCGAGCTTATCGGCCAGCTCGACGACAAAACGACGTACAACTATTGGACCTTCAACGGGAAAATTCCCGGACCCTTCATCCGGGTCCGCGTTGGCGACACTGTCGAGGTGAGCCTCAAGAACCGCGATGATAGCATCATGATCCATTCGGTCGATTTCCATGCGGCCACCGGACCTGGTGGCGGGGCCGAGTTCACTCAGACGGATCCTGGGGCCGAGAAGACCGTGACCTTCAAGGCGCTCGTGCCCGGCCTTTTCGTTTATCATTGCGCGACGCCAAGTGTGCCGATGCACATCACCAACGGCATGTACGGAATGATACTCGTTGAGCCGGAAGGCGGCCTGCCTCAGGTGGACCGCGAATTCTATATTATGCAAGGGGAGCTCTACACGACCCAACCTTTCGGGACGCCTGGCGTCCAGGAGTTGGATTATGAGAAGCTTGTCTCAGAGCGGCCCGAATATTTTCTCTTCAACGGTTCCGTCGGAGCGCTAACGAGGACACATCCGCTTTATGCGAGCCCAGGCGAAACGGTGCGAATTTTCTTCGGCGTCGGCGGCCCAAACTCTACCTCTTCGTTTCACGTCATCGGAGAAATCTTCGACCATGTGTATCAGGGCGCCAGCCTTGGCGCGCCGCCGCTGACGGGCGTGCAAACTGTCACAGTTCCGCCGGGTGGGGCCACAGTAGTCGATTTCAAAATCGACAGAGCCGGGCGATTCACGATCGTCGATCACGCCCTGTCCCGGCTTGAGCACGGTCTCGTTGGCTTCCTGATCGTGGAAGGACCTCATGATGACGGGATCATGCATCAGGGACCGGCAAAGCAATAGTCAAATGCGAAAGCCGTCAAAGTAGATCCTTGACGGCTTTTCGGTTCGCTTGCGACCGCGCCTCTAAAGACCCGGGCGCCGCATCAGCGCCCCACTCCCGGTCACGATCCAGTCCATCGGAATATCCTGGGCTTGAGGATAAATAGTTGAAATTAAGCCAATAGGATACCCAACACCGATTGCGAGCGGCCTCGGACGGAGGTGAGCGAGGGTGCGATCGAGGAAACCTCCGCCATAGCCGAGCTGGTAACCGGCGGGGTCAAATCCGACGAGAGGAGCGACAAGGATGATTGGAAGGAGGGCGGCTCCGCCGCCCGGGAATGGTATATTGCCGGCGCCCCGTTCCATCTGCGCTCCGGGTAGCCACTCGCGGAACAGGAGCGGCAACCCCGCCCCAGCTACGGCAGGCAAAGCGATGCGAACACCCTTCTTGCAAAGTGTCGTTATCCAAGGCCTCAGGTCCGGCTCGCCCCGAATTGGCCAGTAGACGCTGATGATGGTCTCTGGCGCGATGGCTATGAAAGCGTCGAGATCTTTTGCGATGCGAGCGGCGTGCTCCAACCTCTCATCCGTGGGCATCGCAAAGCGTGCTGCGATCAGACGTTCGCGTTCGCACTTGCGCCAGCGGGCGACATCACAGGTTTGTTGCGGATCAACGGGCACGCCCATATAGGATGGATCGAGTTCATGCATGAAACAGGGCGGGGAGGCGAACTGGCCAGGGCGGTCTTCGCCATCTTCGCAGGTGCTATTGCGACTCATTGGCTGCTTTACTCATAGGCATTTCGCGACCGTTCCACATAGATAACGTAGAAGACAGTTCGTGCAAGCGGGAGCCAAAAAATTGGCCTCGCCGAGATGCGGCGAATACATTTGCCGCCTGCGGGTTCCTTGCGCTGACCACCGGGTCTGCGGAACAGGCGTGCGCGCCCGGTTAGCGCGTCTTGGTTCCGCTCTGTGCAGCAGCGAATGATGCCAGAGTCAAAAGCGCAGCGATAACGGATTCGTCGAACACGTTGAAAATCCTTGGTTTAAAAGGCGCCCGGAGTCGTGTCTTGCGCGAAGCTTAATTTTGGGAACGGCTAGCCGAGTCGCAAGGCGCATGCAATGGAGGAAAAGGATTACTTCGATTTTCAGTTGGGCCGAGGCCGGTCGCCGTCGAGTCGGTGACGAGAATGTCTGCCGCCAGTTCTTCGTGACGCATTTCGGAAGAAGCCGATCTCACGTACACTTAATAAATTCGCATGGCTGGGCACGAGTGCAGAGATGCCGAATGGCATCAGGGAGGTTTCGTTATGTATGCGGTTGTACGGGTCTATACGGGGCAGGGGGCGAAACAGTTCTTTGACATACTCGAAGAGCGCAAAGAAGACTTAGAGGCTGCCCACCAACACGTGAAAGGCCTCATGAGCTATACGCTTGTCCGAAGCGAAGATGGCGGCGTGTCGATTACCGTTTGTAGAGAAAAGTCCGGTGCTCAGGAGAGCGTGCGCATCGCAAAAGAATGGCTGGAAAAGAACGCATCCGGCGTTTCCACCAATCCACCTCAATTGATGGAGGGCGCCGTTATTATTCATATCTGAAATCTAAAGAGGAAAATTCTGCGCCAACCCGGATTGGCGCAGATCTCGTTTCACTTGGTTTCTTGACGAACTCTAAATGGCAACGCTTTGCCGAGAGCGTCGAGTTTGACGCGAAGCGTATCAATGGCTGGTTTGGCGATGCTATCGATACCGGGGATCGCGAGGACCTTGTCAAAAAGCCCATCCAGAGCGGGGCGATCCGACGCAACGAGTCCGGCCAGGGCGCCCTCGCTATCGGCGGGTACATGCAGAGAACGCTCGCGAAGCTTGTCTAACTCCGCCGCTTCCTTCTCCAGTTGAGGAAGCGCGGCTTTGGCGGAAGCGGCATCTCTGATCCCTTGCATGCTCGCTGTCACCCCGGCAAGCACGGATTCAAGCGAAGACTTGAGATTGATGCTCTCATCATGCGCCGGAGGGGCGGGAGGGACGGGTGTTTTGGGTTGTTCGACGACCCTCGGCGGCCCCAAAAATAACCAAGCCACTGCCGCCGCGGCCACAACTCCGAGCACCCAACGCCAGCTCCATGATCGATTGGTGTTCTCTAAATCGGCGCTCATATGACCTTACCTCGAAATTGAACATGTAAACAAAATGGCGCGGTGAATTTCCCGCCTCGAATTCCGATTTTCCCCCGGTGGGACGAAGGCGCTTTCCCATAGCACAATCGAAACAAGGAGTCTCACACACACAGCGAGTTTCCGGATCAAGCCGGCCTATCCCCTTCGGATCAACAGAAAGGCGGACCTAAACCTCCGAGGGAGTCTGCTTGAGCGTTCAAGTGGGAGGGGAACCGGCCACGCGATTGAGGATGTCTTTCGCCTTGGCGCAGTCCTCGGCCATCTGCGCGGCAAGCGCCTCCATGGAACGGAATTTCAAATCCGTGCGAATGAAGCCGATGAACTCGACCTCCATGGTCTTTCCGTACAGATCGCCATCGAAATCGAACAGGAAGGTCTCGAGCAGGGGAAGGCCCGCGTCGAAGGTCGGCCGCGTGCCGAGATAAGCCGCGCCTTGCAGCTTTCGTCCTTCAAGATACGCGTTCACGGCGTAGATGCCGTGCATCAGGGTGACGCCCTCTTCAAGACGAATGTTGGCGGTCGGGTATCCCATAATCATACCGCGCCCGGCGCCTCCCACAATGACGCCTGAAATGCGCCACCAGGAGCCCAGCATCTCAGCAGCAGCGCTGACATCGCCCTCGGCGAGCATTTCCCGGACGCGCGTTGACGAGAACATGTCGCCGTGGTCTCCCTGTGCCTCGACGACCGTCACCCCGAATCCATGAATGCAACCCTGCCCGACGAGAACGCTCGGATTTCCACCGCGACCCTTCCCGAAGAAGAAATTGTAGCCCACGCTGGCATACCTGATTGCGAAGCCGTCCACCAAAACCTGGCGTATGAACTCGGCGGCGGGGAGCTCGGCTAGCGTCTTGTCGAACGGGATGACCGCCGCGAAATCAAGCCCGCACTCCGCAAGCAGCTGCAGCTCGCGCGGCAACTGAGTGAGCCGGAAGAACGGCTTTTGCGGCTGAAAGTACATCCGAGGGTGAGGCTCAAAGATCATGGCCCCAACCGGAAGCGCGCCATCGCTCCCGGCTTTCGCCCTTGCCGCGCCGAGCACCGCGCGATGACCGCGATGCACGCCATCGAAGGCGCCGATCGCAAGCGACCCGCCCTTCACATGCTGGGGTACTTCATGCCAGCCATGGACAATGTCCATCCCACCTCGCTCATTTTTTTGGCGTGCGCGAAGGCGCCATCAGCACAGCTTCGCCTTCGAGCACGGCCTTGTCACCAACCTTGCAGACGCAATGGAAAATCGCGCGTCTTTTCTCCGGGATCAAGTCCGTTATCCTGACGGTGGCGATTACTTCGTCGCCGATGTGAACGGGCGCCCTGAAGCTCAGCGTCTGCGAGACGTAGATACATCCCGGCCCCGGCAGTTTCGTCCCCAACACAGCCGAGATATAGGAGGCCGTAAGGATGCCATGCGCGATCCGCTTCTTGAACGGTGTCGCAGCGGCATAGGCTTCATCGAGGTGAACGGGATTGATGTCGCCCGAGACGCGCGCGAAGTCGTCGATATCCTGGGCCTTCACGGTGCGGGCGATGCTCGCCTCCATGCCGAAGGACAAATCTTCGAAAAAGCGCCCTGGCCCCACTTTGCTGGTCATCATGCCCTCCTAGGTGTTACGCGACCTTCGCGGTAAGCTCGGCTGCGCCTCTTCCCGCGGTCTTTGAAAATATCGCGGCAGGAGGGAAATGAGGTACAACTTTCTGGCATCGCGAACGCGGCTGCGTCACTGCGCACGCCAAATGGTTCAAAACTGTTAAAAGCCATCTCTTGAAACCGGCCAACGCGTCAACACAAGAATAAATTCGCCACAATTTGCGTCAAGCCAAAGCGCTTCTTTATGGTCCCCAAAAAAGCAGCGAGACCAGCGTGAGCGCGAGCCCGAAAAGAGCCTGGACGACGGCCACCCCGCAATTCAAGGCCTTTGGGCTGCTGGCTGTTTTCCTCATTCCGCTTCTTGTGCAGGCCTTTCTTGCCGCAAAAGCATCTGCAAGCCCGGCCGAGGCTTTCAGCATTGGCAGGCCGCCTCTGAAGATCACCGTCTTCACCGGACCTCGAAACGATTTCTGTTATTCAGACCATATCGAGGCCATCGAGAAGCTCGTTGAAGCTGAACGGGACCGCCTCAACAAAGCCGGGGGCATTGCGAGGCGGAGGATCGAAGTACAGTTCCTCGACGATGGGGGCGATCCGAAGCGGACCGTTGCAAATGTCGGCGCGGCTCTTGCCGATCCGCAGACGATTGCGCTGATCGGCCTCCAGAGTTCGGACCGCGCGAAAGAAGTCTTCAAGGAACTCGGCCCAAGCATTAAAGAGAGCGGCATACCCTGGATTTCGAGCATCTCTGTAACGAACCTGTTTGCCGATTATCCAAATATCTTTTCCATGAGCGGGTCTCAGGAAGACGAAAATATTCCCGTGATCGCCGAATTTGTGAGGGAGAAAAAGTTCAGCCGCCCCGCCTTTATCGGCTTGAAAGGGCAGCCTTACATTGAGGCGCTGCTTAAGGGCCTCGAAGAGAAAAAGGACTTCCCGGCTTTCGTCGAAAAAGAGTTGCTGGCGCTCTCTGGCGCGAACAGCAGAACCCGGCAGAACGCGACCCTCGATCCAAATGATATCGCAAAAGCAGTCGAAAATCTGAAGTCAAAAAACCCCGACATCATCTTCTTGAGCGTCGGCGGGTGGCGCATACCCCCATTTCTAAAGGAGTTGGAAAAGGCCGGAATAAATGCGCCGGTCTTCGTGACGGGACGCCTTGACGACATCTTCCGCTCCCCCGCCGTGACCTACTCCGGCGACGCCTACCAGATTGCGAGGGACGAGCTGCCGAACCTTCAAAACGACAAGGTTCGCAAGCGCTTGTTCAATGAGCGTCCCGAGGAGTGGGTCTTCAAGGGCAGCCGCAATCAGGATGCATTCGAGCGGCTTGAAAACGGATGCGAGGAGCGAACCGCGGCAGCCTCGTTGAATGTGCTATCGCGTTCCAACCTCAGGGCCATCGGGATTGGATTGGAATTCAGGGACATGGTCGCGATGATCGCCGAGGTCTTGAAAGTGGCGAAACCGGCGGCCGATCCGAACGATGTTACGGGACTTCGCACATCGATCCTGAAAGGGATCCCTGCCTTGTTCGCATCCGGCAAGGGAATTTTCAAAGGAACGACGGAAGACTGGTCGTTCCGGCCTTCCTCCCGGACATCGGTCAGGACGCCTTTTATCATTGCGCGGCCAAAAGATGTGCACAGGCAGCAGCTTTCGGAGATCCAGTATGTTCCTTTGAAAGACAACAAACTTAGAAAGATACCGACCCTCTACCTGGATATTGATTTATTTCGTATTTCCCGGATCGACGACACCGAGAAAAGCTTTGTTGCAGACTTCTATCTTTCGATGAGCGACGAAAATAACCCCAGCATCGACTTGATTGAATTTACGAATGCTTTCCTCGACTACAAAACGAACGCGAGGCAGATCACGATCCGGCCCCTGCATGAGGGCGGAGAAAGTGATGCCTATCCAAGTCACATGAAAATCTATGAGGTGTCCGGCAAGTTCGCGCTTGACCCCAACTACAAGAGTTACCCTTTCGACGTGCAGCGATTTGCCATCGACTTACGGCCGAGACGGGGAGATTCCCCGTTTATCGTTCAGCCTCTCCAGCAGGAGTTCCGGGAAAAGCCGTTTGACGCCGAAGGCTGGGACAACAGGGACACCTATGTAAGCTATGGCCAGGATTCCATATCGGTTTTCGACACCAAGAAACTCGAGCCGAGCGTCGTGCCATTCTACAACAGTAGCTTTGTCTGGGTCTTGAAACGGAGCGCGACCGATTTCTATCTCAGGGTTGTCATACCCTTGTTTTTCATCGCAATCGTTGCTTATCTGGCCATTTTCATTTCCAGCGCCCACTTTGAATCGATTGTTACAATTCAGGTTACTGCCTTTCTCTCTGCCGTAGCGCTGTACATTACGACGCCCAAGGTCGATTCAGATACAGCTACAATTTTGGACCGAATATTCGTGTTCAATTACATGATTTTCAGCCTCATGATTGTGATTTCGATCTTGCGCGTGAACAGATTTGTTGCGAGCATTCTGCATTTAAAGCGCGCCCTTGCTGTTCTTCATGTTGTTTTTGTTCCGATCTTCCTGGTTATGATGGTCTTTTATGTCTACGGGGTGGGAGGATCGGACAGCCATTCAGAACTGGAATTCGGACCTGCCATGCGGGACGGATTTTCGCGCTTCCTGGTTTGGATGGGCGCATAAATGAGCAGCGGCGTCACCGCCATGCTCTCATCGATGGGGCCTCGCAGGCAAGCCCGTGATGCGGCTACCCTTTTCTGCGTCATTTAGCATCGAAATTCGCCCTGTTCCATCGACCGCGAACTGGCAGCAGCGGCGATAAAGCCCTAACATACGGTCGCGCTGCAATGGGAGGCGCAGGCTAAGGAGATGGATCGCTTTCTCTAGGTCTATGGCGCTGCAGTGCTCTTGCATGCCGCTACTATTAGCCTAACCTAATCCGATCCTCCATCAGACGACTAGGCAGCTTGGCAAAGGAGAAAAAAATGGATTTTTGGACGTTTCTAGGTTTTGTTGCCGTCTTAGCTTTGCTTGCAGCAATCGAGAAGCAACTTATTGCGATTCATAAGGATATTATCGAAACCAAGGTCAAAGTCGACTACATAAATGCGCTGGTTCTGAAGAAAGAGCCCGCAGTCAAACTGCCCGGCATTGACATGAAAGATCGTGAATCGGCGTAACAGGCTCTCCTGTGATTGCAAAACTTGGGGGGATTGACGGCAGGCCGCCGCACTCCAACAATCACACACCCTAGCGCGCTGAAGGCGCCACTGCCTGCGCGTCACACGTTTCCGAAAATCGGCAGCCGCACCATATTAAGGCGCATCAGTCGTGGATCGTCATGCCACAACCGCCCAAGCCACCTTCGCCAAAAGACGCCGCGCACGAGATCGCGCCGCGGGACTCGAGCCGCGCCGAAATCGATGCCTTCCTCGCGCAAGTGGGCTCCGCGCCATCGCCCGCCACGTCGGGACATGGGCGCCTGATTTTTGCGATGGACGCGACCATGAGCCGGCAGCCGACTTGGGATATGGCC
The DNA here is from genome assembly GCA_049697375.1 of Rhodomicrobium sp. Classification (GTDB taxonomy): domain Bacteria; phylum Pseudomonadota; class Alphaproteobacteria; order Rhizobiales; family Rhodomicrobiaceae; genus Rhodomicrobium. Next base: position 72 of record JBAVVQ010000656.1, on the reverse strand, counting down.
TTGCAGGTGCAAGCCGAGATGTTCAATGCAGTGAAGGCGGTCGGCGGCCTCGACGTGAAGCTCGTCTTCTTC
>JBAVVQ010000655.1:0-11792 GCA_049697375.1 Rhodomicrobium sp. | reverse complement strand
ATTCTCGTTGATCCGCGACGCGGTGCGCGCCTTCAACGTCGCTTGCGTCGAGAAGGAAGGCTTCGAGGCCGACGACATCATCGCGACCTATACGCGGGAGGCCGTGGAGGCGGGCGGCGAGGTGGTGATCGTCTCATCGGACAAGGATTTGATGCAGCTCATCGAGCCGGGCGTCACCATGCTCGACACCATGAAGAACAAGGTGATCGGCGAGGCCGAGGTGCTGGAGAAGTTCGGCGTGCCGCCCGCCAAGGTGGTGGAGGTGCAGGCGCTCGCGGGCGACTCCATCGACAACGTGCCGGGCGTCCCTGGCATCGGCGTCAAGACGGCCGCCGAGCTGATCCGCGAGCACGGAGATCTCGAAACGCTGCTCGCTCGTGCGCCGCTCATCAAGCAGAAGATGCGCCGCGAGAGGCTGACGGAATTCGCTGAGCAGGCCCGGCTTTCCCGCCGCCTTGTCGAACTCGACAAATATGTGCCGGTCGAGGAGCCGCTCGATCGCGCCGCCGTCGAAGATCCGGACCCGAATGCGCTCCTCGAATTCCTGCGCTCCATGGAATTCAACTCTTTGACGAAGCGCATCTCGGAGGCCTTCGGGGTCGAACCGCCCGCCCCTGGTGAAGTCCATGCGCCGGCGCCAGCGCTCGAAACCCCGCCGCCCACGGAACCGGCCGCTGACGCTATCTCCCAGCGTGGGCCATCGGGGGAAGCGCGGCGCGTGACGGAGCAGCTGAAATCCCTCCCCTTCCAACGCTCGTGCTACGTCCAGGTCACCGATCTTCAAGCGCTTGAAGACTGGATCACGGCCGCAACCGAACAGGGCTTCGTCGCTTTCGATACCGAGACCACGGACCTCGATCCGGTGGCCGCGCGGCTTTGCGGCGTCGCGCTGGCGCTTGAGCCAAACCGCGCCTGCTACATTCCGCTCGCTCATCGGCCCGGCGATGGCCTCGACTTCTCCGGCGCGGGCGAGATCGCCCAGCTGCCGATGGAGCACGCGCTCCCGCGCCTCAAGGCGCTGCTCGAAGACGACAGCGTGCTGAAGATCGGCCAGAACATCAAATACGACTTCGTCGTCATGCGGCGCTACGGCGTTCGCATCGCCTCTTACGACGACACAATGCTGATGGCCTATGCCTGCGACCAGGGCCGCGGCGGCCTTGCGGGCTTCGGCATGGATGAACTGTCGAAGCGCCATTTCGGGCATACGCCCATCGCCTTCAAGGATGTGGCAGGCAGAGGCAAGGCGCAAACCACGTTCGACTGCGTGGCCGTGGAAAAGGCGACGGAATACGCCGCCGAAGACGCCGATGTGACGTTACGGCTCTGGCGCCTCTTCAAGGCGAGGCTCGCCGCCGAAGGCATGGCCGACGTCTACGAGACATTGGAGCGCCCCATGGCCGCCGTTCTTGGCGAGATGGAGCTTGCAGGCGTCATGGTGGACCGCTCTGTGCTCTCGCGCTTGTCCGGCGATTTCAGCCAGAGTCTCGCCCGCATCGAGGATGAGATCTACGGGCTGGCCGGGTGCAGGTTCAACATCGGCTCCACGCAGCAGGTTTCCGAATTTTTGTTCGGAAAGTTCGGGCTCCCTGGCGCGAAAAAGACGGCGACCGGCAAATGGAGCACCGGAGCGCGCGTGCTGGAAGAGCTTGTGGCCAGCGAGGAACTGACTGAAGATCAAAGGCGCTTTCCCGGCAAATTGCTCGAATGGCGGCAGCTTGCAAAGCTGAAGAGCACTTATACGGACTCGCTGCCCCAGCACATCGACGCCGAAACCGGCCGCATCCACACCTGTTTCTCCCTCGCCTCGACATCGACCGGGCGATTGTCCTCGACCGAACCAAACCTTCAGAACATCCCGATCCGCACACGCGAAGGCCGCATGATCCGCACGGCCTTCATCGCCGAGCCCGGCAAGAAGCTGATCTCAGCCGATTACAGCCAGATCGAGCTGCGCGTGCTCGCCCATATCGCCGACATCCCGGCGCTGAAGCACGCCTTTGCGGAGGGTCTGGACATTCACGCCATGACCGCGTCCGAAATGTTCGGCGTGCCTGTGAAGGACATGCCGAGCGACGTGCGCCGCCGCGCGAAGGCGATCAACTTCGGCATCATTTACGGCATCTCGGCTTTCGGGCTGTCGCAGCAGCTTGGCATCCCGCGCAGCGAGGCCGGTGAATACATCGCGAAGTATTTCGAGCGCTTCCCAGGCATCCGCGCCTATATGGACGCGATGCGCGCCAAGGTGCGCGAGGATGGCTACGTCGAAACGCTGTTCGGGCGCAAGATCCACTTTCCGGAGATCAACACGCCGCAGCGGAATATGCGCGCCTTTTTCGAGCGGGCCGCGATCAACGCGCCCATCCAGGGCACCGCCGCCGACATCCTCCGCCGCGCGATGATCCGGGTGCCCGCCGCACTGGAAAAGGAGAAGGTGTCAGCGCGGATGCTTTTGCAGGTGCACGACGAGCTGGTGTTCGAGGCGCTGGATGCAGAAGTCGAACCCACGATCAAAGCCGTGGCCCGCGTCATGGAAAAGGCCGCAGAACCCGCCGTCGCCTTCTCGGTGCCGCTGAAAGTGGACGCCCGCGCCGCGCATAATTGGGACGAGGCGCATTGATTCATTGCTGGAAAACAAAGCGCGCGCTTTTTGGCGCAAGCCCGGGCCACCAATGGTAAACAAAGCGTCGGCGGGCGGCCCCTGCAATAATGATGAATCGCGGGATGGTTAACAGGAGCGCGCCGGATTTATTTCCGGCCTCTTCATCCTTAAAAAGTGGTTTATTCTGCGCAAGAGGGGGAGCGTCGCGTCATTGGTTTGGACGCGCGCGATCTTCTCTAACACATTGAAGACAAACAAGCTTTTATCGTTAATGATTTGGCCATTAAATTAAATTTAATGCCGGAATTTTTTCATTTACTGGGACGCGCAAAAGTCCGTTAAATATGTTTCGACTTCACGAATTAACGCTTGCGCAGAGCCGGAACAGCCGCTGCGCAGACGGCGGCAATGGCGTCCGGTTCGGCATTTTTCCTCGATTTATCAAGGGTTGAAGCGGGCTCAAGCTCTCGTTAACCCCCTGGCAAGGCGATTTCGCTGAAGATCTTTCAGAAGAAGGAATGCAGACAAAAGCGTCAAGGGCAAGTTGACAAACAGATGCCGCCATTCGCAAGACTGCATACAAAAAGCCGATTGGCCTGGAGGCTAGGCGCCCGGGCGGACGCCCACCGAACCGCCGCAACTCGCGGGGCGCTCAACGATCGGTCGAATTATTATAAGTGCTCATCCCTTCCAATGCAGGGCGCAGAGCAGCGTGAAGAGCCGCCGCGATGTGGGCTCGTCCATCCGGATCTTCCCCTCCAGCCGCTCGATCACAAGCTTGCTGCCTTCGTCGTGCAAACCGCGCCGAGCCATGTCGATCGCCTCGATCTTGGCCGGCGGGGCGGACTTGATGGCCTCGAAGTAGCTCTCACAGATCATGAAGTAATCCTTCACAACCTTTCGGAAGGGATTGAGCGAAAGAAGAAATGTTGCGTTTGGCTGCGCCGCGCTCTCTGCCGTGACCGCGAAGGCAAGGCGATCCTCGACGATCGCTATGCGGAGCTTGTAGGGGCCGGGCGGTCCGGCGAAGAGTTCGAACGCATTCTCCTCAAGCAGATCGTAAATCGCAACCTTGCGCTCGTGTTCGACTTCAAGCGTGTTGCTCCCGATCGAACTCTCATCGAGGTCGACTTTGATCAACCTCCCGGGTGAAAGGGTTTGCGTTTTGTGCTGCATGGCGGTTGTTATTAAGCCCTCTGTAGCCGGATTGCAACGGAGAGGCGGTGCCCGTCAAGACCTTCGGTCTCCGCGAGTGTCATTGTAGCTGGTCCGAGCACAGCCAGGCTTTCGCGGTTCAACTTCAGAAGCGACGTGCGCTTCATGAAATCGAGCACACCCAGGCCGGAGGAGAAGCGCGCCGTGCGCGTCGTCGGCAGCACGTGGTTTGATCCTGCGACATAGTCGCCCACGGCTTCCGGCGTGTAGTGGCCAATAAAAATGGCGCCCGCATTGCGGATCGCGGGCAGCATGTCCTCGGCGGCTGTGCAGGACAATTCGAGATGCTCCGGCGCGAGCGCGTTCACCAGAGACGGCGCTTCCTTAACAAGGTCGGATACCAGCAGGATCGCGCCGTGATCTTTCCAGCTTTTGCCCGCAATCGATCCACGCGGCATGGATGTAAGCTGCTGCTCCACAGCAGACGCCGTGGTCTGGGCCAGCGCAGCGCTGTCCGTGATGAGGATCGACTGCGCGGCCTCGTCATGCTCAGCCTGGGCTAGAAGATCGGCGGCGACCCATTGCGGATCGGCCTTCATGTCCGCCACGACGACCACCTCGGACGGCCCGGCAATCGAGTCGATGCCCACGGCGCCGAAAACCTGGCGCTTGGCCTCAGCCACGTAAGCGTTTCCCGGCCCGACGATCTTCACGACCGGCTTGATGGATTCGGCGCCAAAAGCCAGAGCCGCGACAGCCTGCGCGCCGCCGATGCGGTAAACCTCCGTCACGCCGGCTAGATGGGCGGCTGCAAGCACGGCTGGATTGACCTCGCCACGCGGCGTCGGCGCGACCATGACGATCCGGGGAACACCTGCAATCTTTGCAGGAATGGCATTCATGAGCACGGAGCTTGGATAGCTCGCCTTCCCGCCGGGGACATAAAGGCCGACGGAGTCGATCGCTGTCCAGCGATGGCCCAGCTCCGCCCCGATGGCGTCGGCGTAACGCTCATTCGCGGGGAGATGGCGGCGATGATGCGCCTCGATACGCTGATGCGCGATGGTCAGCGCCGCCTTCAAATCCGGCGCAAGCGCAGAGTATGCCGCTTCAAGCTCTTCCGGGGGGACAGCAAGACCGGTCTTGCTCAGGTCAACATGATCGAACCGGTTCGTCAGTGCGATGAGCGCCTCGTCGCCCCTGCCCTTCACCTCTTCGATGATGGAGCGCACGGCTTCCTGAACGTCAGCAGGCTGATCGCGCCTGGCTTGAACGAGAGCCTCGAACCGATGCGTGAAATCTGGATCCGAGGAACGAAGGAATTTTGTCAAGGAGGCGGTCCTAATTCGTATCTTGGGCGGCTTGCGCCGGAGCGGGGACCACCTCAACGTCGGCGATGGCGTGCTGGGGCTTTATAACCGTTTTCCAGGCCACGCCAAGATCGCAAAGCTCGCCTTCGATGCACTCCACCTCGAGCCGGACCGCGCCCCCGCCAGCGAAGTAAAGAGTGATATATCCGCTTGGCGGCTGCGCTTGCTCATAGGTCACCGCGAGGAGTTCTGCGAACGCGGACGGCTCTCCCGGCTTAATGTTCTGCACCTGCGCGCGCTTCACCCTGTCGAACCGAAGCGCGCACCGGCATCGGCGCAGATGGGAGCCCTCGCCCTCGACGGCGGCGAGCCAGTCGAATCGATTGAGGATCGCCGCAAAGCGGTGCTCGGAAGGGACCCACGCCATGTCCGACATTCGCAAGACGGCATCCTGGAGATTGGCTGAAAGAATTTTTAAATCGTCCTCGTCGAGAGCGACAAGCTTCAAGGGTTCGTGCGTTTCAGGATGCATGGAACGCTTCTCATGTCCTACGGGCGAAGAGAATTGATTTCCATCATGAATGAAGGCGTTCGATCTGCGCTCCGCAAGACCCAAGCTTCTCTTCCAGCCGCTCGAAGCCGCGATCGAGGTGGTAAACGCGATTGACGGTGGTGTCGCCATCCGCCATCAGCCCGGCGATCACGAGCGAAACCGACGCGCGCAAATCCGTCGCCATCACCTCGGCGCCACGCAAGGAAGCGAGGCCGCGAACCTTCGCCATGTCCCCCGACACGGCGATGTCCGCCCCAAGCCGGGCCAGTTCCTGCACATGCATGAAGCGGTTCTCAAAAATCGTTTCGCGGATCTGGGAGACGCCATCGGCCCGGCACATAAGCGCCATGAGCTGCGCCTGGAGGTCGGTTGGAAAGCCGGGGTATGGCGCGGTCGTGACGTTGACCGGCTTCAGGGATGCGCCGCCTCTTGTGACCCGAAGGCCGCGGTTCCTTTCGCTGATCTCGACGCCAGCCTCGCGCAGCACATCGAGCGCAGCCGGAAGAAGGTCGGCGCGGGCGCCATCGAGATAGACATCGCCGCCAGCCGCCGCTACCGCCATGGCATAGGTCCCGGTTTCGATGCGGTCCGGAAGCACCGTGTGGTTCGCTCCTTCGAGACAATCCACTCCCTGGATGACGATAGTGGGCGTGCCGGCGCCTTCGATTCTTGCCCCCATTTTGTTGAGGCAGCTCGCCACGTCGGCGACCTCGGGCTCGCAGGCCGCATTTTTCAAAATGGTCGCGCCCTCCGCCAGTGTGGCCGCCATCATAACATTATGCGTCGCGCCGACGGAAACCTTCGGGAAGGTCACGACCCCGCCCTGCAATCCTTTCGGGGCTTTCGCCACCACGTAGCCGCCATCGAGATCGATTTGGACGCCGAGCGCCTGCAACGCCATCAGATGCAGATCCACCGGCCTTGTGCCAATGGCGCACCCGCCGGGAAGCGACACGCGCGCTTCGCGGCAGCGCGCGAGGAGCGGGCCAAGCACCCAAAAGCTCGCGCGCATGCGGCGCACCAGATCGTAGGGCGCGGTCGTGTCCACGATGTCGCGCGCCGTCAGATGGAGCGTGTCTCCCTGATGTGAATGACCGTTTGCGCGTTTCCCATCGACCGCGGTATCCACGCCGTGATTGCGCAGGATGCGAATGAGAAGGCTCACATCCGCAAGGTTCGGCACGTTTTTCAACGTGACCGTATCGGAGGTGAGAAGGCTCGCGATCATCAGAGGCAGAGCCGCATTCTTGGCCCCGCTGATCGGGATCGTGCCAGTCAGGCGATGTCCGCCCGTAATTCGAATTCTATCCATGATGTCCGCCGGAAATGAGTGCTCGGCGCACGCCCCAAAGCAGCCCACGCACCCAGCCACGCTAGACGAGCGCAGCCTGCATCGCAACCTTGAGGCGGCCTGTCACTCAAGCATTGTCCACATTCTTGGCTTCTTTTATGCTCTTTCGCTTGGCCAGATTGCGGCGTAGCGCAGCGGCAAGCCTCTTTTTTTTCTCCGCTATGTCGGGCTTTTCTCTTTTAGGGTCGATTTGGTTTGGTTGCTTTTCGGTCATTCGCAGCCGGAAACTTTGCCTGAACGCTCCTAAGCGAAGGTATCGAATTTTACAGTCGGGCAATTCCAAATGTGTTTGGATGCAAGACACGCGCGTCGGCTTCTGCGGCGACCGCAAGGCAAAGAGACAAAATCTTGCGAGTGTCGCGCGGATCGATGACGCCGTCATCCCACAGCCGCGCGCTGCTGTAAAGCGCCGTCGACTCCCGGTCGAGCTGGCGCTCGATCGCCTCCGACATCTGCTTCAGAACTGGCTGGTTCACTCCTTGCCCCCGATTTCCTTGCCCCCGATTTCTCGAACTTCGCCCGCGTAATGATCTCCATCACTTTCGCGGCCTGCGGTGCGCCCATCACGGCGACGCGCGCGTTTGGCCAGGAGAAGATCATGCGCGGGTAGAAGCCGCGCCCGCACATGCCGTAATTGCCCGCGCCGTAAGAGCCGCCAATGATGACTGTGAGCTTCGGCGCGCGCGCGTTGGCCACGGCCTGGATCATCTTCGACCCGTGCTTGACGGCGCCCGCGCGTTCGGCTTCGCGCCCCACCACGTAGCCCGTGGTGTTTTGCAGGAAGAGCAGCGGCATCCCGGCCTGGTCGCAAAACTGGATGAACTGCGCGGCCTTGGTCGACCCTTCCGGCTGGATCGCCCCGTTATTGCCGAGAATGCCGACCTCGAAGCCGTCGATGGCCGCGTATCCACACACCGTCTCCGCGCCGTAATCGCGCTTGAAATCGAGGAAGTCGGAGCCGTCGGCGAGGCGCGCGATGATCTCGCGCACATCGTAGGGCTCGCGCTCGGAGATCGGCACGACGCCAAGCAGCTCTTCCGCGTCGTATTTCGGCGGTTCGCCCTTCTCGCGGCGGGGAATGCGATCCCATTTCAGTTTGGCCACGAGATCGCGGGCAATCGTGAGGGCATGCGCGTCGTCGCGCGCGAGATATTCGCCAAGGCCCGTCTTTGTCGCGTGAAGGGCGGCGCCCCCGAGCTCTTCGTCGGATGCGTCCTCGCCCATGGCGGCTTTCACGAGCGGGGGTCCGGCCAGAAAAATCTTCGTCTTTTCCTTAACGAGGATCACATAGTCCGACAGGCCCGGAAGATAGGCGCCGCCCGCCGTGGACGAGCCGTGCACGACGGCGATTTGAGGAATGCCCGCCGCAGACAGCCGCGCCTGGTTCGCGAAGAACCGGCCGCCCTCGACGAACATCTCGCTTTGGTAAAGCAGGTTCGCGCCGCCCGACTCGACGAGATAGATCAGCGGCAGCTTGTTCTCCTTTGCGATCTCCTGCGCGCGAAGCGACTTTTCAGACCCATGGGGGAGATGGCGCCGCCCTTGATCGCGCTGTCGCTCGCGAGAACGAGGACCCGCTTGCCGGAGACGACGCCGATGCCGACGATGCTGCCGCCGCCCATGACGCGGGACGCGCCATCATCGTCATGCATGCCGAAGCCCGCAAGCGTGGACAGCTCCAGAAACGGCGCGCCGTGGTCGAGAAGCCGAGCGACGCGCTCCCTCGGCAGGAGTTGGCCCCGCTTTGCGAACCTCTCGGCCTGCTGCGACGAATGCGCGATCACGGCCCGTTCAAAGCTGCGGAATTTTTCCACCTGCGCCAGGAGATGCGCGGCGTTGGCCTTGAAGGCTTCCGATTGCGGCGATATCCGCGAGGCGATCACCGGCATGGGCGGCGTCCTCCACGGCTCATTGCTTGTCATCCTTTTTCAGGATTTCGGGCGTCTTGGCGCGATGGAAGCCCCGAAATTCCGGCGCGGAGTTGTATGCGCCCATATCCATCAGCGCATTACGCAAGGGCGCAGCCCCGTCGATGGGCAAGGTCACGCCGGAAATGAAGGCCGCGCCTTCGCTCAACAGGAAGCCTTACAGCGTCCTCGTCGCGTATGTCGGCGGCGGCGCGCTCCACCTTGCCGCCGTCGTGCTCGATCTCAGCCACAACCTCGTCGAGCTTCGCCTCATTGCGGCCGATCACAACAACGATTGCCCCGAGCCTCGCCAGTTCACGCGCCGTGCAGCGCCCGATCCCGCTCCCGCCGCCGGTCACAACGTGCAGCTGCCCCTCGAACAGGGCTGGGCGGAAGATACTGCGATAGCGCTGGCGCTCGCTCATGGTCCGTTCCCTGATTTTCCGCAAAGCTAATGACGGGTGGCGTATGCGTCAATGTAACTGGCCTTTACGCATTGCGGAGATGCGCCTCCTGCCCCAGGAAAAGGACTCTATCCGCATCAAAAGCGAGCGTTAAGAGAATCACGACACTGCAATGACGTATACGTCACGCACCTCTTGTTAACGCGAACAAGATGCGTTAGGGATCGCAGGAGAAGCAAAACCCAGGGAGTAAGAGATGGACTTGCAGGAAGTGGCCGCGGCGCTCACGGAGCGTATAGGCGGAAAGCCGCCGCTCGGGAGCACCCTCAAACTCGATCTGGGAGAGGCCGGCAGTCTCTTTATCGACGGCGGCGGCAGCGGCAACACGGTCACCGTGAATAGGAACGATCCTGCCGGCTGCACCATCACAATGACGGCCGACGATTTCGACGATCTCATCCACGGCCGCCTTCAGCCGACCTCGGCCTTCATGCAGGGCAGAATGCGCGTCGACGGCGACATGTTTCTCGCGATGAAACTCGGACAAATAGTCTGAAAGCGGAAAGCCGGAACTGCGTTGACCTCAGCACATGACGTAAGCCCAAGCTTCACCGAGCAGGAGAGGCTCTACGGCATCTCGGAACTTGCCAGCGAGCTTGGGATCACGGCGCGCGCTATCCGCTTCTACGAGGCGAAGGGGCTTCTTACGCCGCCGCGAGTCAACGGCGGCCGCGTCTATACGAGGCGGGAACGAGCCCGGCTGAAGCTCATTCTTCGGGCGAAGTCGATCGGCTTTTCGCTCGCCGAGGTCAGGCAGTTCCTCGATCTCTATGGCAGCCGGGGCGAAGGCCGCCCGCAGCAGGTTGTCTTTGTCGCCGAGCGTTCGAACACCCTCATCAAGGAACTGGAACAGAAGCAGGCCGATGTCGCCGCAACGCTCGAAGAGCTGAAAGACATCCACCGCCAATGCCTGCGCTACCTCGCCGAGAATGACGTGCCGTTCAGTCCTATCGACGCCAACTTAAACGGGGCGCGCGGCCCAAAAAAAGCGCGACGCAGCCAGAGCAAGGATTAAAACCATGTTGCCCCGTAAACTGTTTTCCGAAGAGCACGAGCTTTATCGCGATCAGGTGCGCCGCTTCATCGAGCGTGAAATCACGCCGCACCACGCGAAGTGGGAAAAAGACAAGGTCGTGCCGCGCTCGGTCTGGCTTGCAGCGGGCCGGGCGGGGCTTCTCTGTCCCTCAATCTCCGCGGAATATGGCGGCTGCGGCGGGGACAGGCTTCATTCAATGGTTGTCATTGAAGAACTTGCGCGCGCTGGCGCCACTGGGCCGGGCTTCGCGCTCCACTCCGATATCGTTGCTCCATACATCCTCGCCTATGGCGCCGAGGAGCAGCGGCGGCGTTATCTGCCCGCTATGGCGAGAGGTGAGATCATTGGCGCGATCGCCATGTCGGAGGCGGGCGCCGGATCCGATCTGCAGGGTGTCCGCACCACGGCCGTGCGGCGCGGCAATGGCTATGTTCTCAACGGCTCAAAGACCTTCATTACCAACGGCCAGAACGCCGACCTCGTTATTGTCGTCGCGAAGACCGATCCGGCCCTCGGCGCGAAAGGCATCACTCTCTTCCTTGTGGATGGCGGCCTTCCTGGCTTCTCCAGGGGCCGCAATCTGGAAAAGCTTGGGATGCACGCGCAGGACACGTCTGAGCTGTTCTTCCAGGATGTCGAGCTTTCCGGCGACGCCCGTCTCGGAGCCGAGGGCCAGGGCTTCATCCTTCTCATGAAGGAACTCGCCTGGGAACGCCTTCAAATCGCAATCGCTGGGATAGCGTCGGCGGAGGCAGCCCTTCAAGCAACTGTTGACTACGTCCGGCAACGGAAAGTCTTCGGTCAGACAGTGTTCGATTTTCAGACCACGAAACATAAGCTGGCTGAACTAAAAACCGAGATTCAGATCGGCCGCACCTTCGTGGACCGCTGCATCCAGCACATAACGGACGGAGACCTCGACGCGACGACGGCGGCGATGGCAAAATACTGGATCACCGACCTTCAATGCAAAGTCATCGATCAATGCCTGCAACTGCATGGCGGCTACGGCTACATGACGGAATACTCCATTACCCGCGCCTATGCGGACGCCAGGGTGCAGCGCATCTATGGCGGCACGAATGAAATCATGAAGGAACTCATTGCACGCACGCTTTAGCTCACCACCGTTGCAAAGGCTGGATGGCCGGGTCGAGCCCGGCCATGACCCGGTGCGGAGAGATACACATGCCAGACGCCTATATCTTCGATCACGTTCGAACGCCGCGCGGCAAGGGAAGGAAAGGTGACTCTTGTCCGTGTCGTCATGGCCGGGCTTGACCCGGCCATCCAGGAGACGAAGCCACTGAGCTACTTTGTTTATATCTTAGCCAGCAAACGGAATGGCGCCTTGTACATCGGTGTCACGAATGACTTTGCTCGCCGTGTCTTCGAACATAAACAAGGCACGGGC
>JBAVVQ010000654.1:0-6423 GCA_049697375.1 Rhodomicrobium sp. | reverse complement strand
TGGCTGAGGTCAATCTCCAGTTCCTCGGCGATGAGCATCGGCATGGACGTATAGGTGCCTTGTCCCATCTCGACCTGGCACACGATCAGCGCGATACGGCCATCGCGCCCTATCCGGACGAAGGCGTTCGGCGCAAAATCTTCCGCGGTTGATGGTCCGGCCGCCTCGGCAAAGCGTGCCGGCGTTGGCAAGGCAAGAGCCAGAAGCAACCCGCCGCCCGCAGCAGCGCTAGTTCTCAAGAAGGTCCGGCGTGAGAGGCTGTCCTTAGCTTGAGCAGGTGGCTCATGGAAAGCCGCGCTGGCGGCTGGATTGAGGGGTTCACTGGGCATGGACTTGCCCTTTCTTCGCGGTGCGAGCCGGAGCTTGGGCCGCTTGCTTGATGGCAGCACGAATGCGCGGATAAGTGCCGCAGCGGCAGATATTGCCGGACATGGCCGCATCAATATCGCTGTCGCTTGGATTGGCATTGCCAGCCAGCAAGCCTGCGGCCGACATGATTTGCCCCGATTGGCAATATCCGCATTGCGGCACCTCCAAATCAATCCAGGCCTTCTGAATTGCTTTGCCCGCGGAGGTGTCACCGATGACCTCGATCGTTGTTATCGCCGACGTCCCGATGCTGTTGACGGAGGTGAGGCAGGCGCGCGTTGGCTGCCCGTCAAGATGCACAGTGCAGGCGCCGCATTGGCCGATGCCGCAGCCGAATTTGGTGCCTGTCATGCCGAGGACATCGCGCAAGACCCAAAGCAGCGGAATATCGCCATCGACATCCACAATCCTGTCTTGGCCATTGACTTTGATTTGGTAGGTCATGGGGGCTTCCAACTAGATGCTTAGTCAACCCGAAGGGCACGACTGAGGAGATGCAGCGCTCACGTCAAACGCTGGACTCAGCTGGAGTGTTCCCCTTGTTGCGCCTGCCCCAGTTCAAATTCGCCACAACGCCGCACCCGTAGCTATTCGGCTCATAGCCGGAATATTCAGTAAGACTAAATTTGCACTATCTGATGTTGCTGGAGCCTTGGACCTGTAATCCGGTCAGGCGTTCTTCGGCTGACGTGGTAAGTGAAAGGACGTTGTTGCGCTTGCATTCACCGGCGGTAAACTTGACCTAGCGTTGAAGACGATCTCCCGAGCGAGATCAGAGAGGCGAGGGCTCTCTTTACGAATGATTGGATTGAAAGCAGCGGGGAAGGTGTTGTGCGCTCTTCAGTGATCGAGGCTTCATCTATCGCTTCGTACCGGGGTGCCCCACCTCCTCTAGTAGCAAGTAAAGGGCGTGGAAGTTAGCAGGTCAAGCTTGCGCCGATCTCGCTTCCCCCTCGCACTTGTGTGTAAGCATCTGATACGCATTGTCATAATGTCACGAAGCCTTTGCTCATGGCAGCCCGCTTCCGCTCCGGTGGAGGTGAGCCAGTATTCTTCGAAGCGCTTGCTTAGAAGTTGGACTCGTTGAAAGCCCCCAAAACTTTGCAATCTGAGACGCCGAAGAGATTCCGGTGTCTTCGAAAAACGGGGGAAGGGCGCCGGAGCCTTGGCCTCCCTTTCCGGAAACGGGTACGGCATGGCCCATGTTCGGAATGATGAAAGTCTCTAACACCTCCCGACCGGACGAGTCCCGCCAGAACCGTCGTGTTTGACCGGAAACCTGGCTTTGCAACCCCTCGTCGTCGCGAAGCCCATGCACATCGCACCATTGTCTCGTTATGGCGTCAGCGTTCGACGCCGCGACGATGGTGTCGACATCGCCCTGCCATATGGAGACTTTGGGCCAAGGGCCGCGATGGGGTGAGGCGGCTCGAACTTCGTCGCCAAGCTGACCGGATGACCGTTCCAATTTGCCCGTCATGAGGGCAATCGCACCAACAAGATTGGTGGCGACCCCGAAAGGAAGGCCCGCGATGATCGCGCCGCCCGCAAATACCTCAGGATAGGTTGCGAGGAGAACCGACGTCATGGCGCCGCCGGCGGATAGCCCGGTAACGTAAACGCGCTTGCGATCAAGCCCATGCTCACTGATCATCCAGTCGATCATCTGTCGAATGGAGAGGGCTTCGCCGGAATCGCGTGTGCGGTCAGAGGGGTGAAACCAATTGAACCCTCTTTGCGGATTGTTTGCGCGGCGCTGCTCCGGCGCCAGCAGGGCGAAGCCCATCTCATTTGCGAGTCCGGTCCATCCCGCGCCGTGAGTGATATCACGCGCGCTCTGCCCGCATCCATGCAGCACGACAACAAGCGGCGCCTTGGGGCGAAGCTTCCAGGGAATGAAGCTCAGCATGCGAAGATTGCCGGGATTGCTCCCGAAATCCCGCACGCGCACGAGGCGAGACGCCTGTGTGTTTGAAAGTCGGATGCTTGCTGGATCGGGATGACAGGGCCAAGGGGGACGACGACCCAAACGAACATCTTCAATAACTTCTGCAAGTGGTTGCATTCCATACCTTTCAATGATGAACGCCGCGGTTGTATGGGAGAAAGGGGCCCGACAAAGAAGTGGACGCGGCGTCCATCCTTAAAGATCGCGGCACGGGGCCGGAAGTCGGGGCTCCAAAGACCATTCGTTGCAGCCAACAAGGAACACGAGCATGCAACAGGTTATTAGTTAGTGATGGCGGCCAATTTTGTCGACTTTCTGACGCCTATAATGCATGCATGCCAGTCATTCAAATATGGAGAACCAAACTAGGTTTGAGACCATCTCCGTTCATGTCTGGAAGTGGTTTATGAAAAAGATCACGGAGCGTTCACGTGATTGTGTTATTGGTCATTGGTGCTGTATTGTTACTTGAATTTTATTATTTCTATTCTGAAGAATCGTCGGCCGGGGCGCGAGCAAGGAGCCTGGCGGGGAAAAGGGCGAGGGGCGTGCGGCAGGCGTGACGGCGAGAGCGCAATTTATTGAAGATTGTCTGGAATAGGTACGTTTATACGACGTTTTGTATTAACGCAGTTTTTCACAGGTATTCTCGATGACGCCGCAGAAAGCAAGCTCTCATGCCCAGCAAAACAGCAGCCATGTGCTCGATCTCTTGCGTGTCTTTCTGGATAAACATCATTTAAGCTTGGAAGAACTCGCTGGCTTGCTTCGCATAAGCCCGCTGACGTTGGAAGAGTGGTTTCACGAAGGTGTGGCGCCGCCCGCAGCTTGCCTGGCCCTCGCCGTCTTATTCGATGCAGGAAAGCTCATGTCGGGCCGTAAGCGCCAAGAGCAATGGCCAACGCCGCCGCATCGAGGAGGCAGGCAAAACGATTACATGCTGAGAATGGTGCGAGCGATCTAACTGCTTCCGCCGATCTTCCTCACCCCGCGCTCAATGCCGAAGACCTGGCTTGTCTGCCGGCGATTAACCGCTCAACGACCAGGGTCTCATCGGCAAGACGACACTGAATGTCCTTGAGCCGGGCGGCGATCGTGAAATCATTGTTAAGAAAAAGCAATCTCACGTTCGTTACGAGCGCTTCAGCTTCAGATAGGAAATCGCGCGCCTTGGTCAGCTCGGAATGGACAAGTGAAGCTTGAGCGTGAACGGTGGTCATGTCTCCTCCACAGATGCACGATGCATCTTTGTGCAATGCACAACAGTCTATTTGCTTTATATCAAAGGCGCTCTTGTACTTTCGGTCGGCTTAAGCTTGGCAAGCCATGCCCATGGCATTCGGATGGAACAATCAGCCGCGTTGCATCTTTTGGACAGTTTCCTCGATCAGCTTATAAAGCTCTTGCGTCTGGGTGGCGAAGGCCTGCATCCGGTCTTGAGCGAATTGCGTCTGAAGCGTCACAATATCTTGGAAGCTCTGCGCATGGCTGATCTTGCCGGCGAACGCGAACGCCGAGTCTGAAAATTCCATCGCGACGTTCATGGCGCGGGATTGAACATCCTTGAAGTCAGCGGTCATGAGATGAGGGGGCATCGCGCTCATCTCGGCGCCCTGGGGCTCCAACTTCTGGACCGTTTCCTGGATCAGCTTATAAAGCTCCTGCGTCTGGGTGGCGAAGGCCTGCATCCGGTCTTGAGCGAATTGCGTCTGAAGCGTTACAATATCTTGGACGTTTTGTACGTTGCCGATCTTGCCGGCAAACGTGAACACTGACTCGGCATTTTCCTTCGCGATTTGCATGGCGCAGCCTTGCATATCCTTGAAGCCAGCGGCCATGGGACTCGGCATCGCGCCAATCCACGTGTCTGTGACTTTGGTCACGAAATCTGTGAGTTGCTCATACGCGGCATGCGCCTCCTTCATGTTCTGTTCGGCCTGTTCACGCATGGCCTGCGGAATTTCGAATGGGTTTTCGGTCATCACTTCCTCCCAGACCCCACGGCATTAAGGTTGCTGCCGCCTTTTTGTATAAAGCCCAAGCGCTGGCTTCGTATTTTCGCAGTACCTAACAGTCCGTGGTCTGCTTTGTTCCGGCTTTTGGGAGGGAAGAGGGCACAGGTTCAAGCGGAAGGAAGCATCTGATGACAACTACGGGCGATGGGGTTCCACTAAAGTCAGGGAGGATTAGTCGCCACGCGAACTTACACCGCCTCTGATGACGCCTCACACGCAGTCTTGTTTCTCAAGATCGCCTCAAAGTCGAGGTTGGCCGTTTCAACGACGATCTGAGTGCGGCTGATTACGTTAAGCTTCCGCAGAATGGCTGTGATGTGGGCTTTTACGGTCGTTTGGCCAATGCCCAATTCAAAGGCGATTTGTTTGTTGGGGAGTCCCTGGCGCACAAGCTGTAACACTCTGATTTCGCATCGGGTCAAACTACAAACGCGGGCTGCAATGTTAAGCGAGACTGGGCTCTCCCACTGCACGGCGTGTATCAGAGAGGCAAGCTGCGCGGGCACGTAGCTGGCGCCCTTCAGAACCTCCGCGATGGCTTCAAGGAGGACGGACTTCGGCGCAGACTTCGGCACATAGCCGGCCGCGCCAAGCGCCATCGCTTTTGCTGCAATCTTCGCATCATCCAGGACGGTGAACACAAGAACCGGGGCAGCCGGGAAATGGCGCTGGATCGCGATGAGGCCGTCGAGTCCGGATACGTCAGGAAGCATGAGGTCGAAGAGTATAAGGTCCGGAAGTGGATGGAGCCGCGCCGTCTGACAAGCCTCGTTGACAGAGGCTGCCTCTCGGATCGTGGACTGATCCAAAGCGGCGCGCACGGCGCAATACACCGCCTCACGAACCAAGGGATGATCGTCGACAATCAGGATTTGGGGCATGCTTGAAGACCTAACGGATCACGAAGAAATGCGGTCGCCCGCCAAAGGCAAATCGGTGAAGGTCATTATCCCTCGCCGCATTTTTGTGCAGTGCAGAAATGATACTGCGGCGCACATATACCGGTTCCTATCGACGGTGCTCTCCTCCTTTCGGTCGGGCCGCGCCGAGCAGGAGGGGCTGCGGCACAGTGCAATCAAAATAGAAACAGTCTGTGATTGCGCGCCAAGAACAACGACCCATCCAAGTGGTACAGAATAGCCTTCACTCCCCGCCTCGAAAGGAGCGGTTTAGGAGGCTGCGAAAAAAATGATTCAGCCCATGGTTCGACAAGCCCGCCATGAGGTCCAAGCCATTGAAATCACTCTGCCTCATCTGAGCCTGTCGAAGGATGAAGTCTGAATCTTGGCCTTTTCAGTATCCTGTTAGCGTTATTTCTTTGCAGTATAATCAAGGCGGTTCGTCTTGTCCGCTTGACATCATCCGCGCCCCGTGGCCCTTTTTGCGGGGGGCTTAAGCCAAGCACAAGGAGCGGTTACATGGCAGTCAAAATTGGCATCAACGGTTTTGGTCGAATCGGGCGGTTGGTCTTTCGCGCGGCGGCGGAAAATCCAAACATCGAGATTGTCGGCGTGAACGACATCGTGCCGCCCGACAATCTCGCTTATCTCTTGAAGTATGACACGACCCACGGCAGGTTTGCCGGCACTGTCGAGGCGAAAGAAGATGGCTTCGTCGTGAACGGCAAGCACGTGCCGTGTTACTCGATCAGGAATCCGGCCGAGCTTCCCTGGGGAAAGAACGGCGCGGATTATGTGGTCGAATCCACTGGCCTGTTCACCGATTACGCAGGCGCCGAGGGGCATCTCAAAGCCGGCGCGAAGCGTGTGATCATATCGGCGCCGACAAAAGATCCGGAAAAGGTCAAGACGCTCCTGATGGGCGTGAACGACGCCAAGTTCGACCCGGCCACGGACAAAGTCGTTTCCAATGCAAGCTGCACGACGAATTGCCTCGCGCCGGTCGCAAAAGTCATCAACTACAATTTCGGCCTGACCGAAGGGCTGATGGCGACGATTCACGCCGTGACCGCGACGCAGCCCACGCAGGACGGCCCGAGCAGGAAGGACTGGCGCGGCGGCCGGAACGGGTACCAGAACATCATCCCCTCCAGCACCGGCGCCGCCAAGGCCGTTGGCCTGGTTCTCCCCG
>JBAVVQ010000653.1:0-1930 GCA_049697375.1 Rhodomicrobium sp. | reverse complement strand
GAGCCGGAAGACGAGCGCATGTTCGCGACCGTCGCCCACGTTTCCGAGGCCAATCTCGCACTCTACCGCACGTTCTTTCAGCCTCTCGTTAAGGCGGCCATCACGCCGGCTTTCGCCGAGTCGATGCGGAAGATGCATCCTCTCCGCCTGCAGTACGAGATGCTGAGCGACGAGAACCCGTTCGCGAAAATGCTCGCCGGCGTCGCCGAGACAGTCCGCAGCAACCGGAAGCAAATCTCGCCCGACAATCCGTTCCTAAAAGCGCAGGAGGCGGCATCAGAGCAAATCGCGGGCGCATTGGAAAGCTGGGGCAAAATCCGCGACAGCTTCATGGAAAACCTATTCCTCTCGATCTACGGATCGCCAGCGCTCCAGGCGGCGGCGGGGGTCGATCCGAAGTCGTCGCAACCTCAGCGCGCGGCGCCCAAGTCCGCCCTCCACCGAGAACTCGTTCAAGACCGCATCGAGGAGATCAAGTCGCATATCAGGAAGGGGGGCTTGTATGAATGCACTCTTCGCGGCCTGATTTATGTTGGCTTGGCGCGCGGCCGGGTGGATGAGCGCGGCGTCAATGCATTGCGCCGCATCAGAGGCGTGGACGGCTTGCCTCGCCTCTCGCTCGCAGCATTCAAGGCCATGGCGCGCGAGCAGTTCTTCATGATGCTGCTCGACCCGGAAGCCACCTTGGAGGCGATACCCGGGCTTCTTCCAGACAATATGGCGCAACGCCAGCAAGCCCTCGATTCCATCGTGAAGGTCTTAGAGGCGAGCGGGGAGTTGACGGGCGATGCCGTTGAGCGCCTGAACAGGATCAAGGAGCTCTTTGGGCTCGGGGAAGCGGGAGCAAGGCTCGCATTGCGGGGGGAGTCTTTGAAGCTCGTGCCGAAGCTGGAGTCATCGGAGAGCACGGAAACCCCCCTCGCCGTTCTGAAGAAGGAGGGCCAGTCATGAGGTCGGAGGCCGTAGAAGAAAGACCGCCGCACGAAAAATACGCGCAGCTCATGGCCCGCGCGGCCGTCGTCAAGTCGCCAAAAACGATCGTGGTGCATCCTTGCGATGAGACCTCGCTCAGGGGCGCGCTCGAGGCCGCGGAAGCCGAACTCATCGAGCCTGTATTTGTCGGGCCGGCGGCGAAAATCAAAGCGGTCGCCCAGAAATTTGGCCTCGATATCAGCCGCTTCGAGATTGTCCCGGCAGCGCATAGCGAGGAGGCAGCGGAGAAGGGCGTTCAACTCATCCAGGAGGCGAAAGGCGAAGTCCTGATGAAGGGCAGCCTTCACACGGATGAACTGATGCGGAGCGTCACATCCAAGACCTCCGGCCTTCGGACTGCGCGCCGCATCAGCCACGCCTTCATCATGGATGTGCCAACTTACAAAGAGACGCTGCTGATAACGGATGCGGCGATCAACATATTCCCCGATCTCGAAGCCAAGCGCGACATCGTCCAGAACGCGATCGATCTTTATAGGCACATCGGCCAAGGGACGCCGCGGGTTGCCATCCTGTCGGCCGTCGAGACAGTAACGCCGAAGATCCCCTCGACGATCGATGCGGCGGCGCTCTGCAAGATGGCCGACCGCGGCCAGATCACCGGCGGGATTCTCGATGGCCCGCTTGCTTTCGATAACGCCATCGACCCCGAGGCCGCCGCCATCAAAGGCATCAAGTCCGAGGTTGCGGGACGGGCGCAAATCCTCGTTGTGCCGGATTTGGAAGCCGGCAATATGCTCGCGAAAAATCTCACCTTCCTTTTGAAGGCTGATTCCGCTGGCATCGTTCTCGGCGCAAGAGTGCCAATCATTCTGACCTCGCGCGCGGACTCGGTGAGAGCGCGTCTCGCGTCTTGTGCGGTGGCGGCTCTTTATGCTGACGCCCGCCGTCGCGAAACCAGCCTGCCTAAGGCGTGAGGCGCCATGGACACAATCCT
>JBAVVQ010000652.1:0-13733 GCA_049697375.1 Rhodomicrobium sp. | reverse complement strand
ATCAGTAATCGCAGGGAGAATAACACGGTGGAGGGGGCGGCGGCCTCCTTATTTGTCGAGGATAGGGAGCGGACACAGCATAAGCGGGCTGGCCCCAATTCCTGTAAGGCGCTCCTCCGCCATAGCCGCCATAACCTCCGTTCCCGCCATAGCCGCCGTATCCATTGTATCCCGCATCATATCCGGAGCCATATCGGGAGGATGAGGACGAGAGAATATTAGAAATCGATCCCACCCCCTGCAGATACCAGAAGGCCAAAACTCCCAATAAGAAGCCAACAAGGATCAGGCGTAGCGCACGAGAGCGAAATAAAAACACATCCGGACCCCTTTACTGACCCGTTAAGTATATACCTGTTGATGGCTGGATTCTAGCTCGCTGGAGAGCGAGTCGAGCCGCGCCGCAATGATTCTTTGTGGCCGCGGCCTCATGCTCACTTCACGCCGGATGAGCCTGAATCCGCCTTCCTGGTCTGGGTGTTTGACGATCTTCAGACAGCGGGGAAGGGCATCTGTGCGGCGTTTTTTCATTTGACAAGCCCGCAGTTTGTTTTTCCCCAGTTTATGCATCCTGGCTCCCCATTTTTGTACAGAATAACCACAAGATGTTGGGTGGCTTTGTGTGAGCGACACAAAGATTGGTGCTGTGGCCCCATTGTGACAGCATTGCGATGTCGAATCGTCTAGTGTCTGGTCATGCCGCCAGCGGGGGCGTCCTTCTAGGAGGGCGCGGCGGCAGCTTCCCGGCGGCCGTTAAAGCCGCTCAAAACTGAAAGAAAATCTAGCACCGTTGGCAGTTTTGCACGTCCATTCTGGATGTGTTCGCGCCTGCCTGTATGTCGGCGGCTCACAAAAGTTGTGCGGCGCGTCTGAGCCGTCGTGTCTTGTACCTTCAGTCTTGATCTTCGTGAGCGCCTTTCGGGTGAAACCGCAGGTGAGCCTGAGAAAGTGTCGTGGGTTGCGTTGGTGCTGCGTGGTGTTGCGTTAGAGTTTTGGGGCAACTAAGGCGGTTTGCTCGCCTGAAACAGAGAGAACTCCATGCGGATCGAACGGCGCTTCACAAAAAGAGGTCAGTCTCCCTATGCGGACATCGCTTTCAGGCAAGCGACGAGCGAGCTGAAAAACCCTGACGGCAAGGTCGTTTTTCAGCTTGAGGGCTTTCTTGTGCCCGAGCAATGGAGTCAGGTCGCCGCCGATATCCTTGCCCAGAAATATTTCCGGAAGGCGGGCGTGCCCGCCCAGCTGAAGCGCGTCGAAGAAAACCGCGTGCCGTCGTGGCTCTGGCGGTCGGTCCCTGACAAGCAGGCGCTCGCCGACTTGCCCGAAAACCAGCGTTACGGCTCAGAGACGGATGCGCGGCATGTTTTCGACCGCATGGCGGGCGCATGGACCTATTGGGGTTGGAAAGGCGGCTATTTCACGAACGAAGAAGACGCCCGCGCCTTCCACGATGAGCTTTGCCATATGCTCGCCATGCAGATGGCCGCGCCGAACAGCCCGCAATGGTTCAACACCGGCTTGCATTGGGCTTACGGCATCGACGGTCCGGGGCAGGGGCATTATTACGTCGATTTTGAGACCGGCGAACTCGTCCGCTCCAACAGCGCTTACGAGCATCCGCAGCCGCACGCCTGCTTCATCCAGTCCGTGCAGGATGACCTCGTGAACGAGAACGGCATCATGGAGCTTTGGGTCCGGGAGGCGCGTCTCTTTAAATACGGCTCCGGAACGGGCTCCAACTTTTCACGGGTTCGCGGCGAAGGCGAGAAGCTTTCGGGCGGCGGCAAGTCGTCCGGCCTCATGAGCTTCCTAAAGATCGGCGACCGCGCGGCGGGCGCGATCAAGTCCGGCGGCACTACGCGGCGAGCGGCCAAGATGGTGATCGTCGATGTGGATCACCCCGACATCCAGGATTTCATCAGCTGGAAGGTGCAGGAAGAGCAGAAGGTCGCCGCCCTGGTCGTCGGCTCCAAGGCGTGCTCCAAGCATCTGACGGCCATCATGAAGGCATGCGTGAATTGCGAGGGCGAAGGCGACGATTGCTTCGATCCGGCCAAGAACGTCGCGCTGAAACGCGAAATCAAAGCCGCGCGAAGGGCGTTCGTACCGGACAGCTACATCCAGCGCGTCATCCAGTTCGCTCGGCAGGGCTTCAAATCCATCGAATTTCCAAGCTTCGACACAGATTGGGAAGGCGAGGCCTATCGCACGGTCGCCGGGCAGAATTCCAACAATACCGTTCGCGTCGAGGATGCGTTCCTCCGCGCCGTCGAAAATGATGGCGAGTGGGCGCTGAATGCGCGCACCGTCGACAAGGTTACGGAGCGGGTCAAGGCGCGCGACCTTATGAACCGGATCGCGGAAGCGGCCTGGGCCAGCGCCGATCCCGGCATCCAGTTCCATACGACCATCAACGATTGGCACACCTGCCCGGCGAGCGGGCCGATCCGGGCCTCCAACCCATGCTCGGAATACATGTTCCTCGACGACACGGCCTGCAATCTCGCATCGCTGAACCTCGTCAGTTTCCGCCCTCATCCTTCGAGACGCGCCGCAGGCGCTCCTCAGGATGAGGCGTTGGCGCGGCCTCATGGTGAGGAGGCCCGGAGGGCCGTCTCCAACCATGAAGACATTATCGACGTGAAGGCCTTTGCGCATGGCTGCCGGCTCTGGACGCTGGTGCTCGAAATCTCGGTGATGATGGCGCAATTTCCGTCGAAGGAGATCGCCAAGCTTTCCTACGAATACCGCACGCTTGGGCTTGGCTTCGCCAATCTCGGCGGTCTCCTTATGGTGTCGGGGCTTGGCTACGACTCCGAAGAAGGACGCGCGCTGACGGCGGCGGTTTCGGCTCTCATGACGGGTGTGTCCTACGCGACCTCGGCGGAAATGGCGAAGGAACTGGGCGCCTTCTCAGGCTATGGCCTGAACTCCAACGCCATGCTCCGTGTCATGCGGAATCACCGGAAGGCGGCATACGGCCGGGCAAGCGGTTACGAGCAACTCTCCACCACGCCAGTGCCATTGAAGGATGGGGTCTGCCCGCAAGCTGAATTGGTGGCCGCCGCCCGGGTGATCTGGGATGAGGTGATCTCGCTTGGGCAGGCCGACGGCTTCCGCAACGCGCAGGTCTCGGTGATCGCGCCGACAGGCACCATCGGCCTTGTCATGGACTGCGATACGACAGGCATTGAGCCCGACTTCGCGCTTGTGAAGTTCAAGAAGCTCGCGGGCGGCGGCTATTTCAAGATCATCAACCGTGCCGTTCCGGACGCTTTGCGGACGCTCGGCTATAGCGAAAGCGCCATCTCCGCGATCATTACCTATGCCGTTGGGCGCGGTACGCTGAAGGACGCGCCGCATATCAATCACAAGTCGCTGATGGCGAAGGGCTTCACCGCTGAGAAGCTCGTGACCGTCGAAGCCGGTCTCGCCAGCGCCTTTGACATCAAGTTCGTCTTCAACAAATGGACGCTGGGCGAGGATTTCTGCACCGGCGTTCTGAAACTGACCTCGGATCGAATGAACGCGCCCGGCTTCGACTTCCTCACGGCGCTCGGCTTCTCGAAGGCCGAGATCGAGGCGGCCAATGAGTATGTCTGCGGGACGATGACGCTCGAAGGCGCTCCTGGCCTCAAGCCCGAGCATCTTCCGGTGTTCGATTGCGCCAGCCCATGCGGGAAGAAGGGCAAGCGGGCGCTCTCCTGGCAGAGCCACATCCATATGCTGGCGGCGGCGCAGCCCTTCATCTCGGGCGCCATCTCGAAAACGATCAACATGCCGAACGCGGCGACCGTCGCCGATTGCCGTGAAGCCTACATGCTATCCTGGAAACTCGCGCTGAAAGCGAACGCCCTTTATCGCGATGGTTCAAAGCTGTCTCAGCCGCTCTCTGCGCAACTCATAGCCGATGGGGATGAGGATCAGGACGACGCGGCCGAGGCTCTGGCTACAGCTCCGCAAGGCAGGCGGGCTCAGATCGTCGCGGAACGCATCGTCGAGCGCGTCATCGAGCGAGTGAGGCTCATGGCTGAGCGCGAGAAGCTTCCGAACCGCCGCAAGGGTTATACGCAGAAGGCGGTGGTTGGCGGCCATAAGGTCTACATCCGCACGGGCGAGTTCGAGGATGGGCGGCTCGGCGAGATCTTCATCGACATGCACAAGGAAGGCGCTGCCTTCAGAAGCCTGATGAACAACTTCGCCATCGGCATCAGTCTTGGGCTGCAATATGGCGTGCCGCTGGAAGAATATGTCGAAGCCTTCACCTTTACGCGTTTTGAGCCCGCAGGCTACGTTCAGGGGAACGAGGCGATCAAGAACGCGACCTCGATCCTCGACTATATCTTCCGCGAACTGGCCGTTTCCTACTTGGGCCGTAATGACTTAGCCCATGTGGACCCCTCGGAGATCGGTTCGACCGTCATGGGCGGCGGTGTGGCGGACGACAGGCCGGGTCAGAAGGCTTCGGCGCCCGTCATCTATGCCGACCGCTTCGTCAGCAAGGGCCTCACGCGCGGGCTTCACCACAAAGTTGTCATAGTTCAGGATCAGCCTAAGACGGAGCGAATCAGTAGCGCCGGTTCGTATGAAACACATGGCGCGCTGGCTTATGCCCTGCGTCCGGATGATGAACATAATCCGGTAGGGTCTTCCGAAGTAAACGCGCGCGATGGGCTGAGTGCCGCGTTGTCTGCTTCCCATCTGAAGGTCTCCCATGGAGCCAAGCCGGGTAAGGCTGAGCTGCTCGAGGAGGCGCGCGCGAAGGGTTATGAGGGCGAAGCCTGCGGCACCTGCGGTAACTTCACCCTTGTTCGCAACGGAACTTGTCTGAAGTGCGATACCTGCGGGGGCACCACCGGCTGCTCATAAAGCCAGTCGCCGCTCGGTTTCGGGGTTCTGCGCGCGCGGCGCGGAGCCCCGGCATATCGGCTTCGACGCAGGAAAGGGACAAGAGCTCGATATGGCGCTTTGGGCACTCAATCCGCCTCAACAAGACGACATCTATACTGTTGTCTATTTCCTGAAGGATACGCTGAGTTCGACCCTCGAAGACGCTTGGTTCTTCGAGAGGACCGCGCTTCCGAAGGTCGATGTGAAAGGCTCAGGCCACGCCGAAATCGCGGCCCGCCTCGGCCGTTTCCGCGACGGCTGCAAAACCTTCCAGGAGCGTGAAGCGCTCATGCTGATGAAGCTTTCCCGCGCCCGGATCTGGGCTGCGGAGTTGAGAAAGGTTGCGCCAGAGGTTCAGCACGACGTGGATCAGTTTCTGGACGCGACGGAGGCTTGCGAGGAGATGCGGGCCGAGTTTGTGCGGGATGCGCAGCGGATGTTCAATGGGGGCGGCTTGCTTACGAGGTTTCTCTCCCGCCGGAAGGCTGACAGGGAGGAGCGCCAAAGCCAACGCGCCCACGATAGCAGCTATCGCGTGGGCGGCCGCACCGAACTGTTTGAAATTCGCGCCGCCTGCGAAGTCTTCTTAGGCCAGATCAACGATAGCTTTTTCCCGGCAAGACATCGGGGGAACGCGGCGTTGACGAAGCCGCTGGCCGCCTATCTGGAAGCGCCGAAAGAGTCGGCGCCGGTTGCGGTTCAGGATGTGCATTAGCGGGCATTGCGAGGCTAACGCTGGTTGCATTTAGACGGCCTCACTCCCCGTCGTCATCCTCGAAACGCCGCAAGGCGTTATCGGGGAATCTGCGGATTATGTTTAAATGGATAGATGGCCGCTTTCTACAAAACGAAGCCAAAGCCTTTTTTTACCAATAGCCTCCCATCAATGAGCACCATCCCGGGAATCTCATCCGGACGCGCGCGGGCAAAGGCCTCCATATAAAGACCGCCGAGGGAGTGGCCGAATGACGCACGCTGGCCTCTTGGTTTGGAATTCGCGGCTTTATCATAGCGGGGCACCGATGCAATCAGCTTGTGTCGGCGCGTCTATTCAATTGTCTGCCAAACCAGGAGCGGCGCGGTGAGGCTTTTCCCCACAGCAAAGCTCAGCGTTAATGTTCGTCGTGCCATCGCCTCACGACTTCCAAGGCGTTCTCGATGTGCTTTTCCGCGTTTGGATCGGCGTAGGCGTAGAGGATCTCGCCCTCGGGCGAAATGACATACGAAATGCGGCTGGCCAGCGCCGCTCCCGCTCTGTTGAAGGCGGCGTCATAGGCTTTGATGACGGAGCGTTCGGGGTCGGCGCCCACCGGAAATTTGTCCCGGCATTCCTTTACCGAAAATTCGCGCTGCACCTCGATCGGATCGGCGGAAAGGCCGATCACGGAAGCCCCGGCCGCTTTGAAGTTCTCGATATTCTCGGCGAACTCGTGCGCCTCCAAGGTGCAGGTGCTCGTAAAGGATTTCGGATAGAAGTAGAGGACCACGGGCCCATTCTTCAGGGCTTCGGCGAGAGAAAATGTGAACTCCTTCCCGCCCTGCGCCGCTTGTACCGTGAAATCGGGCGCGGGGTCGCCGGGCTTCAACACCGCAACGGCGGCCGTGGTCCAGAGCCCGAGGCAAAGGAAGAGGAGAAAGGCGAGCGGTTTCAATGGCCGTGTCCTTCATTGTGTTCTGATTGCTTGCGTGACGTCCACTATACCGGGTCCATGTGCCGGCTTCGCCTTCAACATGTCTTGAGCCTGAGCCTTGGGGGGAGAAAATCAGTGCGACTCCGGCAGTTGAAACATCGCCGCCTTCGTTCCACTTTGCCTGTTCATGCACATCGGCGCTCAAGGGCTGGGCAACTTTAAAGGGAGGATGAGATGGACAAAGACGCTTTGCGGGCTACGCAGGCTCCGATCAAGGAACGCTACCGGGAAACCCCGCAGGCGGCTGTCATCACCTTGAAGGCTCAAGGCGCGATCGACGAGCAGGCCATCGCCTGCAAGGTCGAGACCGGACGCGCGCTAGCCGTCGCGGGCCTTCATCCGGCGACGGGGGGCAGCGGCCTCGAACTCTGTTCCGGCGATATGCTGCTGGAGGCGCTTGTCGCCTGCGCGGGCGTGACGCTGAAGGCCGTCGCCACGGCGCTCGATATTCCGCTGCGAAAGGGGATCGTGCGCGCCGAGGGCGATCTCGATTTCCGTGGCACGCTGGGCGTCGACAAGGAAGCTGCGGTTGGGTTCAGGGCCATCCGGCTCGCGTTCGATCTCGATACCGAAGCGAGCGAGGAGTCCGTCGCGCAGCTCATCAAGCTGACGGAGCGCTATTGCGTCGTCTATCAGACGCTCAACAAGCGGCCCGACCTTTCCGTGAAGGTCAATTGTTCGGCGTGACGAGTCAGGGCCTTCGCAGTGTCTCCAGGTTCTTCAGCAGCGCCTCATGAAAGGCTTGCGGATCCTGGATTTGCGGCGCGTGTCCGAGGTCCGGGAACATGACAAGGATCGACCCCTTGATGGCCCTTGCCGTTTCAGGGCCAAGCTCATTGTAATGCCCGATGCGCGCCGCGACCTCCGGGGGAGACCAGGCCTTGCCGATTGCGGTGTTGTCTTTCGCGCCGATCAACAAGAGCGACGGCGCGCCGACATTACCAAACTCATAGACCACGGGCTGAGACATGATCATGTCGGTGGTGTGGGCCTGATCCCAAGCAAACAGGTCGAAATCCGTGCCCTGATACATGCCGGCGAGCATGTTCACCCACTTGTCGTACTCAGGCTTCCATTCGCCGGCATAATAGGTCTTTTTCTCATATTCGCGAATGCTGTCCGCCGTCGTTTTAAGCTCACCCTGATAAAGCTGATCGATGGTCTTGAGCGGCACGCCCTTCGCTTTCCAATCCTCAAGCCCGATGGGGTTAACGGCGACCAGCGCCTTCGTCTCATGCGAAAACATGAGCGCATAGCGAAAGGCGAGCATTCCCCCGGTCGAATGGCCCATGATAATCGGATGCTCGACGCCGATGTGCTGCAGCAACTGCCTCGTGTTTGAGGCGAGTTGCTGAAAGCTGAATTGATAATGCTCCGGCTTCGACGACTTGCAGAAGCCGATCTGATCTGGGGCGACGACGCGGTAACCGGCCGCGCTCAGGGCCTTTATGGTCTCTTCCCAGGTTGCGGCGCAGAAATTCTTGCCGTGGAGGAGAACAACCGTATCGCCATTTGCCGCGGCTTGGGGAGCGACATCGAGATAAGCCATGCTGAGCGGCAGCTTTTGCGAGGTGAAGTCGAAGCGCTTGACCTCGAAAGGATATTCGAAATCCGTGAGCATCGGGTCGGCGAAGGCAGGCTGGATGCCCAGAACGAACAGCACAAAGGCTCGCCTGAAAACTTTGCAAAAACTCATGCTGGTCCTCGCCTTCAATATCATCACTCGGGAAAGCATTCATCCCTGAAGCGGTTCCCCCAAACCAGCGCAGGAGAGAACATCATCCCCGGTGAGCCCACTCGTCTATGCAACGATCCAGGTCCGCCAGGTTCATGCGCGTCTGCTCCAATGCGAAAACGGAGGCGTATAGCCGCTCAACATCCTCGCTCGCAAGCTTTCGCAACTCGCCCGCCTGCCTCAATGTCTCGATTTCGGCCGTATAGCGTGTGAGGGCGGCATCGAGGTTCGCGCGGGGAGGGCCTCCCTTCCTCGACATGAACGCAGCGGCACAGGCTCGGAAATGGCCTGCCATTTCGTCTCCTACGGCCAAAAGGGACGCGTGTAGTGAAGATCTGAACGGGGCTGGCAGCGGCGACCGGGCGGCCCTGCCAAGGATCACCAGGTCGTGGCGCAATCTCAACAGGGTGCGGAAGAGCGGCCCCGTGAGGGGATCGGCTGCCATGCGCAGCGGGCGTTCGCGCTCGGCCTCCGCCGTCACCGACGCCAGTTCGCTGAGCTGGTGGCCGATGCCATCCTGAAGGCGATGAGACGCCGCATCGTCGAGGCCGTGCTCAAAGCCCGCAACCAGCCCGGGAACAGCATTGGCCATGCGTTCCAGCAACTGCGAAGCCAGTTCGCGGGTGTGCTGGAACGCGCTCCACGGCAGCACGAAGGAAACGAAAAGGCCCGCAAGGCCGCCCAGCAACACCTCGCTCACGCGCGCCGTCGCGGAATCGATTGGCGAATTATGTAACATTTCCGGGAGCAGAACCACGATGGCGGCCGTGATCGGACCGACGCTCAGCCAAGGATAGAGGGCTGCCACATAGGCAAGGGGCGCCAGCGCAAGGAAGAGGACAAGGAGCAGCGAGCCCTCGGTCGAGTGCGGTACGAGGATGGCGACGCACGCGCCCCAGACAACGCCGCCAATGGTCCCGGCGAAGTAGTCCAAGGTTGCTTTCCACGACCGTCCCAGGCTGATTTGCGTCACGACGAGCGCTGTCAGCACCGACCAGAGCGGCAACGCGACCTTGAGACGGTCGGCGAGCCACAGCGCGAGCAAGGCCGCTGCGGTGAGCCTGAACGCCAGGGCTGCGGCATTGCCGAGGCGGACTTCCAATCGCTTCCAATTCATCATCGCGCCTATAAAGCGTTATGTCTTCGAACGCTATAAGGACGCTCGTGATGTCCCAAGCAAGGTTTCCCGGCTTCCCTCCGCTTGGTTGGACCGACCCGCGAGCCAGCAAGCCGCTCTCCGCTTATCCCGGGAGATGTCGCTTAAAATTCGGTGAAGATTGGTTTTGTTTCGTAAAGCGGCCTAATAGGTAAGTATCTAATCATCTCCATCGAACCCCCTGATTTTACAGGGCCGCATTTAGCCGTTTTGCGAAAATTGCTTATTATTGCTCCAATTCATAGAAAAAATTACGCAAATCCAATAGTTAATGATGATGAAACGCCTGGCGCGAGGTTAACGCGATTTTGGGGCGCAACCTTGCCACGCCTGGCTGTGATTCGGAACCCTTGTCGAAACAGGCGCTCATGTGACAGAATTCTGAAGAGGATTGTGGAGTGGAGGCCTGCCATGGGATTCACAAACCTAGCGGCCATACTCTGCACAGCTGGCTTCGCCGCGATTGCGTTGGATGGGACTTCCTCCGCAAATGCGATGCAGTCCCAGCAACGCGAGCGCGCCGCGCAATTCCGCGCCACCAGTGCGCCCCTCTTGGCCATTATAGCGCTGGCGCAACAGCGGGTTTCTGTCTACGGCGCCTCGGGAAAAATCATGGAGGCGCCAGTTTCGACGGGCGTCAAGGGCCGCGAGACACCGGCTGGGATTTACAGCATTCTGGAGAAAGAGGAGGAGCATCACTCAAATCTTTATGACGATGCGTCCATGCCGTTCATGGAGCGCTTGACCTGGACGGGCATCGCCATGCATGCAGGCGCCTTGCCGGGTTATCCGGCTTCTCACGGCTGCACGCGCCTGTCTTACCGCTTCGCGCAGGAGCTTTACCAGGCGACCAAACCCGGCATGCGCGTTGTCATCGTTCGCGAGGACATCGCGCCTACGGAAACCGAGCAACCCGAGATGTTTAATCGCGGACGCGCTCTCGAACCGGACGTTTCGCCAATCGGGCTCAATGCAGCCAGATCGCCAACCGGAGCGGAGAAGCAGGCGCGCCTCCAGGCTATTAAGGAAGCAAAGTTGGCGGAGGCGGAGGCCGCAAAGAAGCGCGAGCTGAAAGCGCGGTCCGCCGCGGCCCATAAAGCCGCCGAGGCTGCGTCGGCAGCCCGTTTGGCCGGGGCGGCGGCGGCCAATCTGGCACGCATGGAAGCGGCGTTGAACGCGAGCGAACGCATGCCGGAGACCATTTCCAAGCGCATGGAAAACAACAATCCCGCCCGGACCGTAATGGCCGCCAAGATTCAAACGGCGCGGTTCCAGCTTCAGAGGGCCAAGCTCCAGGCACAGGCAAAGAGAGACGCCGCGGCGCAAGCCGAAGAAGAGGCGAAGAGCGCCGCCGCCTTGTCGGGCGACGCTGCCGAGGCGGCGGAAATAGCCAGACAGAACGCGTGGCCCCTTTCAATCTTCATCAGCCGTAAGGCGCAGCGTCTTTATATCCGGAGGGGTAGAGAACCTGTGTTCGAAGGCCCGGTGACTATTCGCGACCCGCATAAGCCGATCGGCACCTTCGTTTTTACCGCCCTCGGTGATGCCGGAGCGCCGGGACGCATGCGCTGGAATGTCGTGTCCATGTACAAGAACGCGACCGCCATCGAGCCTTATTCCGAGGCGAAGCCTGCTTCAAAGAAGCGCCACGAGGCGGCGCCGGCGGACGTCACTGGCGCCCGAAATGCGCTGCAACGGCTTGTCATCCCGCAGGAAGCGCTCGACCATATTTCCGCGCCGCTGCTGCCCGGGTCCTCGCTGATCGTCTCCGATGAAGAAACAAGCGGCGAAACCGGCAAGGACACCGATTTCATCGTGTTCATGAGCGGCGAACCGCAGGGCGGCGGCGCCTTCCGAAGCATACCCGTGACTGAGGCGGATGCGGCCGACAGGAAGCGATCGCAGCGACAAAAAAGAGCGTCCTCCCGGTCCGGCCGTCAAGCTGCCGGCCCTGTTTGGGGAAGACAGGGATTTTATCCGAACTCCTCATTCTTTGGCTTCTGATCCGATCTCCGGGCGCGCCGCGCCGCGCCCAGCCGCAGCAGAAAGAACAACAAAGCGGTGACAACTATGCCCGGCTGGCGCGATTGGGTTTTCGCTCTAAAGACCTTTGCGGCGGCAATCATCGCCCTCTACCTCGCAATGCTGCTCGACCTGCCGAGACCGTACTGGGCGCTAGGCACCGTCTACATCACGAGCCAGGTTCTGGCAGGCGCCACCCGCTCCAAAGCCTTTTACCGAGTTTGCGGCACAGTGCTTGGCGCTGCCGTCAGCGTCGTGCTCGTCCCCAACTTGGTCAACGCTCCTGTGCTGCTCTCGCTGGCCATAGCCGCCTGGGTGGGTTTTTGTCTCTATTTTTCGCTTCTTGATCGAACGCCCAGAAGTTACCTCCTGATGCTGGCGGGTTATAGCGCGGCGATTGTCGGGTTCCCTTCCGTGAATGCCCCTGAGGCGATTTTCGATACGGCCGTCGCCCGCGTCCAGGAAATCACCCTCGGCATTCTGTGCGCGAGCGCCATTTCGACACTCGTCTTTCCTCAATCGGTCCTGCCGCTTATCTCAGACAGGCTCGACGGGTGGATCCGGAGCGCGCGCGGATGGGTCTGCGACATCCTGGAACGCAACAGCGCCGCGACCGACACCCAGGCCGAACGGTTGAGGCTTGCGTCCGACGCCATCGCATTTGATGCGCTGACCACGCCGCTTCATTACGAGGCGGCGACGCCTGCGGGCTCTGCAAATGCGATGCTAATCCTGCGCCAGCATATGCTCATGTTCCTCCCCATCGCCTCGGCGATGTCCGGCCGCATCAGCGTGCTCGAGCACTCGGGCGCGCTCGATTTGCGCCTTCGTATCCTCTTTCAGGACGTCTCTACCTGGCTGCGTTGCGAAATCACCGAGCACGCCCGGGCACAGCACTTGCGCGATACCGCCGAAAGACTGGAGCCGGATCTCGGAAAGAATTCGAACTGGCATGATCTGGTATTGGCGAATCTGCTCGCCAGGCTACGCGACTTCATAGATCTGAGACAGGATGTGAGACTGCTGCAGCAATTTCTGCGGGATGGGCGTCCGCCGGAAACGCCTTTCGCCTTCAGTTACACGGCCAATGCCCAATCCATCCGGCATCGTGACCACGGCATGGCGCTCCTCTCCGCGATCGGCGCATTCCTTGCCGTTGTTGTGACATGCGCAATCTGGATAGCGAGCGGTTGGCCCGACGGATCTGCTGCGCCCATGATGGCGGCCGTCACCTGCTCTTTGTTTGCGGCCTACGACGATCCGGCGCCCTTCATCATCAGTTTCGCCAATGCAGCGATTGTCGGCGCCGTCTGTGCTGGTCTTTACCTCTTTGCGGTGTTGCCTCTCGCCAGCAATTTCGAGATGCTGGCGCTCGCTCTGGCGCCGTGGCTTATCGTCTGCGGCGTATTCATGGCGCAACCGAGGACAGCGCCATTTGCGACTGGCGTCGCCGTCAACGGCGCTACGATGATCGCCATACAAAATGGTCCGCTTGACGACTTTGCGCCATTTGCGAATTCGGCGATTGCGGTGATCGTCGGCATGTGGTGCGCCGCGCTCATTGTCCGGCTGGTGCGGTCGGTCGGGGGAGCCTGGAGCGCCCGCCGCTTGCGACGGATCAATCGGGAGAGCCTGGCCAATTCCGCGACGCACGGCGGATCGGGCCACGGTCTCGAGCTTGCTGCGCTCATGCTCGACCGTGTCGGTCTGATGGCGCCGCGGCTCGCCGCCCTGCCGCCGGAGGACGCCGAATGGACCGATGATCTCTTGGCCGAGGTGCGCAGCGGGATTAATATCATTGAGCTCCGGCGCGTCCGGGCCGCAGTCCCCGCCGGCGCCGAGAACGCAATTGAGATGGTCCTGGCCAGCACCGCACGTTACTTGCGCAGCCCCTCGGAGCGCGCCGGGCCGGAGCTTCTGGAGTTCATCGACCGTGCGATCGGAACGCTCCTGAATTGCGAAAGCACGCCTGATCAGCGAGAGGCGCTCCACGGCCTCGTCGGACTGAGACTTGGGTTGTTCGCAAATGCGCCCGCCTTTCGGGGCGCCGGGGTCGCCGCAACCGAGGCAGAACCCGGATGATGGAAGAAGTGAACCTTTACGGCGTGTTCGTGCCGCGCCTGCTGGTGTTGATGGTCATCGCCTTCCTCGTCAGCGTCGTTGTAAGGGGCGCTCTATCGCAAGTGGGGTTCTATCGACACGTCTGGCATCGGCCCCTGTTCGACATTGCGCTCTATAT
>JBAVVQ010000651.1:0-4367 GCA_049697375.1 Rhodomicrobium sp. | reverse complement strand
GGACTTTTATGTTCACATCCTGGCAGCGATGGGCGCCTCGCGGGAAAACTTGCTCGAAACGTGGGACCGCTTCTTTCAGTATCTCCGGACGGAGATTTCTATGGCGGCGGCAGCCTTGAGGGTTCGCCGGTTGATCTCTTCGGCGCTCAAGTTGCTGAAGTTTTGTGAGGAGTAATCGGAGTCGGCTGACGGCAAAGGCGCCCGATGTTCGTCACCGGTCAGAAAGAACGAGGCCAGGGCGATACAGCCAGAAAAAAGGCCAAACAGCAGCCCGACAAAGAACTTCCACCACATACTCGTCATCCCACAAAAACTAAACACTGGTGTGTGGAAAGTGCAGATAGAGCAGGAGATTACTTTTACGGCATCGGCATCCCCCCATGAATGTCAGAGGTTGATCCTGCTTGTGGCATTAACGAAATCGTAAAATGGCATCTTTGTGGATCGGAATCACGATTTATTGAAATGATGATTGTGCGAGCAACTGCCTCGCTGCCCTAAAATCGACAACGTTCCTTCGAAAATATCTTGCTTTTCTTCGATACGACGATGAGGCGCGCGAATTGAAGAAAGCCACCAGCGTGTACGTGAGGCTGACAGCCTTCGAGAGGAGTAAGTTAAAACCTTATTCTCCCGCGTTTGAAGGTTATCTCCAAAAAAAGTTGCGGGAAAGATGAATTAAGCGGGTTGGGAGGTCCGCAGGCTTTCAGCCTGTGCTCCGTTGAATTTCGGCGAGACAGGCCTCCAACTCCGCGAGGGTCTGGTCCGTTTGCTTCACGCCGCGCCCAGCTTCCTCGCGATGGTTCAATTCGTCGATGCGGCGGAGAATGCTGATCACCGGATGTCTGGAAATGTGCGGTGTTTCAGCCAGGCGAGGTTTGGCATTTGCATTGGGGTGGGAATAGACCCTGGCGTCGTGCTGCGCAGGCTGGCGGTCGCCTCGTCCACGAAACACTATACTGTTCAACGATCTCATAATACCACAACGACCTCAAATTGCACTCTCCGGCTGCCCGCGCGCATGCGCTGCCTCCGTACTCGAGCTGGAGCTTGTACATCCCAAAAATGGCGGCGCGCCGGCTATTGCCTGCCCACCTACAGCTTTTTGTTTTACTGAAATTATGTGAAAAATTTCTTGACTATGGTGCAGGTGGCACGGCCGTTGCCGCGCCTTCGGCAGCGCGAGCGAGCTAGACGCGCCGCGCAACGATAATGGCCTCGATGCCGTCGGCGAACCGGAAGATTTCTGGAGCAAGCCCTTCCGCGGCGAAGGCCTCCGCAATCTCGTCTGCGCGAAGCAGGTGATTGCCTTGAACATGCTCGTTGAGGTTTTGGAAGGCCAGTCCGCGCAATGCAGGCTTTCTTAAAATCGAGCGATCGGACGGCCAATCGGGTTCCCAGATCACCACGGCCCCTCCCGGACGAAGACTGTCGCGCAACCGCCGGATGAACGGGGCGACGCCGCCCTCCCAGACATGATGCAAGGCGCGGTTCATGGCAATGAGATCGGCAGGCTGATCGAGCTTGAACTCTTTCGCGTCGCCCTGAATGAAATGGAGCCGGGCGCCAAGGCCCTCTTCTTGAGCAAGGCGCGTCGCTTGCGCCACGTTTTCTTCGAAAGCGTCGAGACCGAGCCCTCGGAGCGACCCGCAGCGGCGGGCGAGAGCGCGCAAATACCAGCCATTGCCGCAGCCAAGATCGACCACCAGTCCGCCGCGCTCATTGATCTCGGCAAAGATCGGCACGTCTGGGCAAATTTTCTCTTCAAAGAAGCGCGCGAAAGCGCCTTCCAGCATGGCGCCGAACCAGGGAAGGAGCGTTTCAACCTCCGCCATGACGGTCTCGCCGGGGCGCTCGCCGCTGCGCATGAGGCTGGCGGAGCGTAAGGCCATATGAACGCTCGAAACCATGGTCATCGACAAAGGCATGAGGGTGTCCGGCGCATCGGGCGACATGGCCGCCCCCATTTCGCTCAAACGGAAGATTTCGCCTTCGGCATCGAGATAGCCAAAGGCGAAGGCCGCGTCGGCCCAGCGCCGCACATAACCGGCGTCCATCCGCGTGGCTGTGGCTATGGCCGCGACGTCCCCGGTCCCGAGCCGCTTCAGAGCTGCGAAGAGATCATTGACCACGCCGATATAGGCGACGGTTAGGCTTTGCGAGCCTTGCACCATGGCGCGAAACTGCTTTTTGAGGTCCGAATTGTCAGCATTTGTCGCCATGGCTGGCGTCCTCCTTGCACTCGATCGGCGCTATAAGGTGTTGACGCAGCTCAGGAAAAAAGCTCGCTTCCCCCTTCGGCCGCGTCCCTGCCGCTGCGCCACGGCGCCTCAGCTTCGCCCCGGGAGCGCCGCCTTTCGGATCTGAAGCGGTCAAACACCCCCCACAATTCTGGGTAAACTCCGGCACCCGAGGAAGATAATTAACAGTTTTCCAACTGCAGTGAGGAAGTTTATGTTTCGAAAACTCGCAGTGACGCTGGCGGCGACGCTATTTTCCGTAAGCGCCTCTTACGCTGGCGATTGGGTCAGGCTAGGCGACCGCAGCGTGGGTTTCATCAATGATCACGATACGATCCACGTCGGCCACCAGGACGGAAGGTTTAAGCGGCTTAAACTGGTCGTGCGCCGCAACGACATCAAGCTCAACGGCATCAAAGTCTTCTTCGCTAACGGTGAGGTGGAAGACGTCGCCTTCGACCATATGATTCACGACGGCGGTGATGCCGTGATCGATTTGCCGCACGGCTGGCGCGAAGGGCGCGTTATTCGTGACGTCGAACTGCATTACCACTCCCGGCCTGATTTTCGTGGCGAAGCGCTTGCCGAACTCTGGGGACAGGAAGACGAAGCAGCCCCGAGCCCGACCCCCGTTGCTTACCATCACGAATGGGTAAGGTTGGGAGACCGTCATGTCGGCTTCATCAACGATCACGATACGATCCGTGTCGGCCAGCAGGATGGCAAGTTTGCGCGGCTCAAGCTGCTTGTGCGCGGCAACGACATCAAACTCAACAGCATCAAGATCTTCTTCGGCAATGGCGAGGTTGAAGACGTCCCCTTTGATCGCATGATTCACGACGGCGGTGATGCGGTGCTCGACCTGCCCCATGGCTGGCATGAGGGCCGCTTCATTCGCGATGTCGAGCTGCACTATCATTCGCGGCCCGACTTCCGCGGTGAGGCTGTCGCGGAGCTTTGGGGCCAGGAGGGCTGAGGCCAGAGCCGGACTGAACTAAGGAAAACAGGAGGGGGCCGGCGCTCCGGCCCCTCAGATTGACTTACGCTGCAATCGCGGCAGCATCGCTATCGCCAGCCAAATAACCTATCCCGCCAGCGTCGCGACGAATTCCTCGATGCCGAATAGGAAGATCCCTGCGCCACCGATCAAGAAGTGAGACGTGGCGGCCGCGAGCAGCGAATTTGTTCTTGCAAAAATCCAGCCCCAGAAAATTCCAGGAATAAAGGCCGCAAGCGCAAACGCGCCGCTGATGTGCATATGGGCTCCAGCGAACAGGAGATTTGAGATCAGGATCGACAAGAGCCGGCGCTGCAAGCTCGTGCCAGGCAGAAAAGCCTGCAGCGGCGCTTGCAAACAGCAGCGTGCGACGAACTCCTGGATCGGCGTTAAAACGAGGTAAAGCACCACGGCCAACGAATAAAGCGGCGACATTGCGATCTGCTGTTCAGTCACGCGCAGGTCGGCAAAGCCCAAGATGGATAGCTGCGCGAATGACTCCACTGTGTGGATCAGAAGCCATTTCAAAGCCACGCCAACGCCGATGAAGACAAGCGAAGCCAGAAAAGAAAATCCTGTGGCGCTTTTCCAATTCGCTGTCTGCAAGCCGAAAAATGCGGTGGGAAATTTGCTGCGGAGAACGACTGGCCCAAACACCATGGCGAAGAACGAGATGATGAAGGGGCTTATTAGAAAATTCACTTCCAGCGCGTGCTCAAACTTGGGCAATGCGCTGAGAAATAAAATGTAGAAGAACGAGAGAGACAAAGTCGTGAGCGCGATGTTCCAGGCCAGTTCAGAACTTGGCCGCGCCCAGGTCCCCAAGGACAAAACCATCGCCGGGTGTATTGCTGCCTGCTCGATATGAAGAGCAACTGGGACTGTGGTTTGAAAATCCCTGGTCCCAACAGCTTGGATCGGATTTCCCCACATGACGCTTACCTTCTGTCTCCCTGATTTGGTCGTAAGGCTTTCTCACTTCAGAGGAATTATCCCATTAGCTTCGGGCGGTTGCTGTTCCGCGAGGAACTCCGAACAAAGCCACGTAAGCGGTTTTCTTAGAGCAGCCCGCGTCCTTTTGGACGCGGATAAGCTGCTCTAGCACTTTAGAATCGATCAACTTTTCCGCC
>JBAVVQ010000650.1:0-2981 GCA_049697375.1 Rhodomicrobium sp. | reverse complement strand
CTGTCCGAGTGGCTCGGATCGTTCGGCGCAACCCACATCGCGATGGAGGCGACCGGCGTCTACTGGAAGCCGGTCTGGAACATCCTGAGCGATGGCGATTTCGAGCTGATTTTGGCCAATGCGGCTCATGTCAAAAACGTCCCGGGTCGAAAGACGGACGTGAATGACGCCACATGGTTGGCTGACCTGCCGGCTCATGGGCTCATCCGTGCCAGCTTTGTACCGGACGTCCAGACGCAGGAACAGCGCGGGTTGCTGCGCACGCGCAAGCAGTTGACCCGCGAACGCACGAGCCACATTCAGCGCCTGCAGAAGACGCTGGAAGAGGCCAATATCAAGCTCGACTCGGTGATTTCAGACCTTATCAGCACGAGCGGACGGGCCATGATCGAAGCGCTGATTGCGGGCGAGACCAATCCGCTCCGGCTGGCAAGCCTTGCAAGCAGCCGGATCAAAGCCTCGCCCGCCATCCTTGGAGAGGCTTTGCGAGGCCGCGTGACGCGGCATCATCGCTTTCTGTTACGCCTCCATCTTCAACAGACGATGCGCTGGACCGGGCCACGAAATCGATAAGGAGGTCGAGGCCATCGCCAAAATCCAAAGCCTCGGCTATGACGTCGAGATCAAGCCTCTGGCCGCATGACTCGCGGCCAGTTTCTCTCTAGGGATCGCCCAATCGTACGGCTGCACGGCGCATGCCGGTGCTGGGCCACCTATAATTTTCCTATAATGACGTCAGATGACTTGATGATCGCCGTCACAGCATCGCCAGGCTTGAGGTCTAATTCATCAGCGGATTCATTCGTAATCGAAGAGGTGACATTGAGACCGTTGCCGATATCAACTTTGACGATTGTCGTCGTGACACCCTTGTGAACCTGTTGGATCTTACCGTGGAGCGCATTGCGCGCACTAAGCTTCATAGATGCATCCTTTCCTGGCCTTAAGCGGCATTAAGCTGGGAATGTGTATCAATTCGCTGGCACAAGCCGGATCAGTACATCCACTCGCGCAATTTTCATGCCCGCTGGAAGTTTCGGCACTATCACCGTGGCCTCCTCGCCCTGCGGCAAGTCGGTAAGCGACCCATCCTTCTCGAAGTAAAAATGCTGGTGGTCTGAAATCGTGGTGTCAAAATAGGTTTTCGAACCCTCGATGGCGACTGCCCGTAACAGACCGCATTCTGCGAATTTGTTCAGGGTGTTATAAACCGTAGCGAGCGAGACTGGCATCTTTTGAGTCACGGCTTCGGAATGCAGCATCTCGGCCGTCACATGCCGGTTTCCCTGTCCGAAAAGCAGCCGGACGAGATCGGCGCGCTGCCTCGTCGGGCGCAGTCCTGCTGTCCTGAGCTTGGTTTCAAGGCCCGGTTCCAGATTCGCTGCATCGTCCATCGTCCGTTCCTTTTCCAACACCGTAAGTGTCCGCCAATCATGCTGTCGCGGATGAAGCCGGAGCCTGAGAGAAGCCGGACACCTCGCGGGCCTTCGTGACGAGTTGGGGCAAAACCTCAAGCACACGCCCGGCGTCTTCAGCCCTGTTTTCATGCGAGAACGAAAAGCGGATGGCGCCAAGCGCGGAGACATAGGGCACCTGCATGGCGCGCAGCACATGGGAAGGCTCCGTCGAGCCCGACGAGCAGGCCGAGCCAGAGGAGGCCGCGATTCCGGCATTGTTGAGCCCGGTCAGGATCACTTCCCCTTCGGCGCCGTCGAACACAACGTTAGAGGTATTCGATAGGCGGCTTGACCTGTCCCCTGCGATGAAGCAGCCCGGAATGCGAGCCAGAACGCCAGCTTCAAAGCTGTCGCGCAGCGCGGCAAGGCGCACGCTTTCTGGAAGCCGAGCCAGGGCAAGTGACGCGGCTTTGCCCATCCCCACAGCGCACGGCACGTTCTCGGTGCCCGCGCGGCGCCCGCGCTCCTGTTTGCCGCCCCGGATCAGCGAGTGAAAGCGCACGCCCTTCCTCACATAAAGTGCGCCAATACCTTTCGGTCCGTGGAATTTGTGCGCCGAAAGCGAAAGCATGTCGATCTTGGTGGCCTTCACATTGAGCGGCGCCTTCCCCGCTGCCTGCACCGCGTCGGTGTGAAATAAAACGCCGGCCGTACTAGCGATTTCCGCCAGTTCCGCCACCGGGAAGAGAACGCCCGTCTCGTTATTCGCCCACATGATGGAGGCGATCGCCGTCTTCGGCCCGAGCGCTGCGCGATAGGCATCGACATCGAGCCGGCCCGCCGGGTCGACGGGGATGACGCGCACGATGATGCCGCGATGCTTTTCGAGATGCTGGACGAGCGCCATCACGGCCGGGTGCTCAACGGCGGAAATCACTATCTCATTGCGCTCGCGCTGGGTATCGAGCGCGGAGAGGATCGCGGTGTTGTCCGATTCCGTGCCGCCCGAAGTGATCACGATCTCATGGCTGTGCTTCGCGCCGATGAGGGCCTGCACCTCTTCGCGCGCGGTCCGGACCGCTTCGCTTACCGCCGCGCCGAAGGCATGCTGCGAGGAGGCGTTGCCGAAATGGTCCGTGTAATAGAGGAGCATCGCCGCGAGCACGGCGGGATCAATCCGCGTCGTGGCATTATTATCGAGATAGACCGCGCTCATGATCCGTTCCGCTCATTCCTTTAGCGATGCTGCCGGGAGGCGTTACGTCGGGCCCAGCACCGGGATGATGCGCAGCGGCATGCCGAGCTTTGCGATGAGCCGCTCCTGAATGCCGTGGATAGTGACGGAAGCGAGCTGGCAGCCCACGCAGGCGCCGCCCATTTTCACTTTCACGATATTGCCTTCGACGCCCACCAGCTTGCAGTCGCCGCCATCGGCTTTGAGGTGGGGCCTAAGCTCGTCGACGGCTTGGGAGACGAGCCGGAATTTTCGCTCTTCCGGCGTCTCGGGAGCGGACTCCGGCGCAAGGGCTTCGGTTTGTTCGAGGACTTCTAGCATGGCGCGCTCCCTGTTAGCCAAAGGATTTG
>JBAVVQ010000649.1:0-2471 GCA_049697375.1 Rhodomicrobium sp. | reverse complement strand
GCACGGAGATTCTTCCGGTCTACGACCGGTCCAGCCTCATCTATGCAGCCATCGACACTTTGAAGAGCACACTCGTCGAAGAGAGCGCCATCGTCGCGCTGGTTTGCATCATCTTCCTCCTGCATATCCGAAGCGCGCTCGTCGCCATTCTCATGCTCCCCGTCGGCATCCTGATGGCGTTCGCCGCCATGCGCTGGCTCGGCCTTGGCGCGAACATCATGAGCCTCGGCGGCATCGCCATCGCCATCGGCGCCATGATCGACGGGGCCATCGTCATGATCGAGAACGCGCACAAGCATCTGGAGCGCGCGGAGCCGGATCAGCCCCGGGCGCAAATCATCATCGAAGCGGCAAAGCAGGTCGGCCCCGCGCTGTTTTTCAGCTTGCTCATCATCACCGTCTCGTTCATGCCGATCTTCACGCTGGAATCGCAGGAAGGGCGGCTGTTTGGGCCGTTGGCCTTTACCAAGACGTTTTCGATGGCGGCGGCGGCGATCCTATCGGTGACGCTCGTGCCTGTGCTGATGCTCTTGTTCATCCGAGGGCATATCATCCCGGAGAAGAAGAACCCCATCAACCGGGCGCTGATCTTTGTCTACCGCCCGGTCATCAAGGGTGTCCTGAAGGCGAGAACCCTCACGATCCTTGTCGCGCTGGCCGTATTGGGAGCAACGCTCTGGCCTGCCGCCAAACTCGGGTCGGAGTTCATGCCGAACCTCAATGAGGGCACGCTGCTCTACATGCCGACCACGCTGCCGGGAATCTCGATCACCAAGGCAGCGGAGCTTTTGCAAGTTCAGGACCGCATCATCAAGACCTTCCCGGAGGTCGCCTCCGTTTACGGCAAGGCGGGTCGCGCCGAGACTTCCACGGACCCGGCTCCCACCGAGATGTTCGAGACCGTCATCAACCTGAAGCCGAAGGATGAATGGCGGCCGGGCGTCACAACGGAAAGCCTCATCGCGGAGATGGATAAGGTGCTGCAATTTCCGGGCGTCTCGAACGCGTGGACGATGCCCATCAAGGCGCGCATCGATATGCTCGCGACCGGCATCCGCACGCCCGTCGGCATCAAGGTGCTGGGCAAAGATCTGACGGAGCTGGATCAGGTCGCAAAAGAGATCGAAACCGTGGTGCGGAATGTCCCCGGCACGACGAGCGCCTATGCGGAGCGTGTCATCGGCGGCTATTACCTCGACATTGTGCCAGATCGCGACGCGCTTGCCCGCTATGGCCTCCTCATCGGCAATCTGCAGGACACCATCGCCATGGCGCTCGGCGGGGAAGCGGTGACGACCACTGTGGAGGGCCGCGAGCGCTATACGGTCAATGTCCGCTATCCGCGCGATTTCCGCGACAATCCGGAAGCCATCGCGCGAGACGTGTTGGTGCCACTCCCAGCTGGCGGCGCCGTGCCGCTTGGAGAGGTGGCAAAGGCACAGCAAGCGCGGGGGCCAAACACCATCCGCACCGAAAACGGCCAGCTTGCGGTCTATATCTATGTCGACATGCAAGGACGCGATATCGGCGGCTATGTCGCCGATGCGCAAAAAGCCGTGGCCGACAATATCAAGTTTCCGGCCGGAACTTACGTGCAGTGGAGCGGCCAGTTCGAGTACATGCAGCGAGCCATCGCGAAGCTCAAACTCGTGGTGCCACTCACACTGGCCATCATCTTTCTGCTGCTCTACCTCAATTTCGGGACGCTGACGGAAACGCTCATCGTGATGCTGTCCCTGCCTTTTGCGCTGGTCGGCGGGCTGTGGCTGATGTGGTGGCTCGGCTTCAACATGTCGGTTGCCGTGGCTGTCGGTTTCATCGCGCTGGCCGGTGTCGCCGCAGAGACAGGCGTCGTGATGCTGATCTATCTCGATCACGCGCTCAATGAGCTGAAGGCCGAGCGGGAAGCGCAATGCCAACCCTTTACGAGCGACGATCTCCATCGTGCGATCATGCTTGGGGCCGTAGAACGCGTGCGGCCCAAGTTGATGACGGTCACCGCCATCATGGCCGGGCTTCTGCCCATCCTATGGAGCACCGGCACCGGCTCTGAGGTGATGCAGCGCATCGCCGTTCCCATGATCGGGGGCATGGTCTCATCAACGGTCCTAACGCTGATCGTCATCCCGTCGATCTATGCGTTCGTGAAGGGGGCGC
This sequence comes from Rhodomicrobium sp., assembly GCA_049697375.1. Classification (GTDB taxonomy): domain Bacteria; phylum Pseudomonadota; class Alphaproteobacteria; order Rhizobiales; family Rhodomicrobiaceae; genus Rhodomicrobium. The sequence continues at coordinate 314 of JBAVVQ010000649.1, read as the reverse complement.
GGCTGCCCAAGGCGTCAAAGCCTTCCGAGCCGCGCGCCGCTCCGTCGCTGGCTCTGGAAAGAAACTCGCTAACTGAAGGTGCTGATGTATAGCCCGCAGTGGGTCGATACCGGACTCGCCGTTCCGATGAGATATGGGCAGCTTGACCTTCAGCTGCGGAAATTGTTCGTGTTGCCCCCGCAGCTCGTTAGAGTCTGTCCACGAAGTTCATGAAGGATTGCAAAGTCGCCTGAGCATAATGCGGATGGAAGCGAGTTTGACGAAAGTCAGCGCGGTTCGCGTGAGGTTTTCAAAGTCCTTTGCGAGGCGGCGGC
>JBAVVQ010000648.1:0-7808 GCA_049697375.1 Rhodomicrobium sp. | reverse complement strand
GAGCGCCAGGATTTGAACGCCTGAAAGCGAAGCCGCGAGTTCGCCAAGATTGAGGTAGTCGGGGCGGAAATCATGCCCCCACTGAGAAACGCAATGCGCTTCATCGATAGCAAAGAGACCGACCCCTACTCTTTGGAGCATCGCTTTCGTATCGCTGAGCGCCAGCCTCTCGGGCGCAACGTACAGGAGCCGCAAGCGCCGATTTGCAATCGCGTTGAGAATGGCGGCCGTTTCGTCGCGGCTGTTCGAAGAATTGAGAGCGCCTGCCGCAATTCCATAGGCTTGCAACTGTGCGACCTGATTGCGCATCAACGCGATCAGCGGCGAGACGACGATGGTCAGTCCGTCCCTCAGAAGCGCGGGCAATTGATAGCAAAGCGACTTGCCGCCGCCCGTCGGCATGACAGCGAGCACGTCTCTCCCATCGAGGATCGCGCTGATAATATCATCCTGGCCCGCCCGGAAATCCGCGAACCCAAAGGTTTTTCGCAAGCATTCCTGCGCCGTCTTCAAATCGCTCATGCAGGTGATTTACAAAATATTCACCCGCCCTGGGAAGGGCGAAGACGGCCGCGCGATGTTCCGCTGCCTTAGGAGCAGAGGGCCGTGCCTAAGCCGCTATCCGCGTTTCACGTCATTTTTGATGGGACAATTCCAGAAAAAGCCTAATAACGCTATGCGCGGAAATTGTCCCACAAGTTGCAAGAGCCAGGCCCTGACTTTAAGCAGCCGCTGGGGCAGGCTTGTCTGTGGAGGGCTGGGCTTCCTGAGCCGCGGTCGCAGCGGCCAGCGCCTTGCTCAACTCTTCCTCCTTCGTGTGATCGAACGAGGTGCGCAGCACCTTGCCGCCAACGCCCTTCAAGTCATCGAGGACCTTGTCGGTCGTCATCTTTTTGACGAGGACGAAGAGCGCCGCGCTGCCAGAATCGATGGTCGCCGCAACCTGCTTCATGAAGTCATCGTTGATGCCGACATCGGAAAGCGCGCCTGCAATCGCCCCGGACGCCGCGCCAACCACGGTTCCGACCAGGGGCACGAGAAAGATCAGCCCCACAAGCGTGCCCCAGACAGCGCCCGAAGCTGCGCCAATTGCGGTTGGGTGGTAGAGCTGGTTCAGCTTGATGTTCCCGTCCGGCTGCTTAACCGCGATCACGGCGTCCTTGATGTCTATGATGTAGTCCTGCTGCATGCTGAGAAGTTTCTGGCGGACTTCTTCAGCTTTGGCTTCCGTTGGAAACTCGATAACGATGAGATCGGCCATGACAGGAAACTCCTTCCGAGGGGACAAACTCCGAGCCGGAGATTACCGCGGCTGCGGCAAAGCGTCACCACGCTTCATGGTCCGAAGCATCACTTTTTATTTAAGAATTTACATTCCTTTATACCTAAAACGCCTGGATGCCGGTCAGCGCGCGGCCGAGGATGAGCGCATGCACGTCGTGGGCGCCTTCATAGGTATTGACCGTCTCAAGGTTCTGGGCATGACGCATCACATGATACTCACCTGAAATGCCGTTGCCTCCGTGGATGTCCCGAGCTGCGCGCGCAATGTCGAGCGCCTTGCCGCAGTTGTTGCGCTTGATGAGCGAGATCATTTCCGGCGCAACCTTGCCTTCATCAAAGAGACGGCCGAGCCGCAGCGCCGCCTGAAGGCCGAGCGCAATCTCTGTCTGCATATCGGCAAGCTTCTTTTGAACGAGTTGCGTCGCCGCGAGCGGACGGCCGAACTGTTTACGGTCGAGCGCGTACTGTCGCGCGCGATGCAGGCAATCCTCCGCCGCGCCCATGACGCCCCAGGAGATGCCATAGCGGGCCCGATTCAGGCAGTTGAACGCAGCTTGCAAGCCGGATGCATCCGGCAGCAACGCGCTTTCGGGCGCCTCGACGTCGTCCATTGCGATTTCGCCTGTGATGGACGCCCGCAACGAGAGCTTTCCTTCGATTTTCGGGGCTGAAAGCCCGCGCATTCCCTTTTCCAGGATGAAGCCGCGAACCTTGTTCTGATGCGCGCGCGACTTCGCCCAGATGACGAAGACGTCGGCGATCGGCGAATTCGAGATCCAGGTCTTCGACCCGCGCAGCCTGTAGCCGCCTTCGATTGGCTCCGCGACGGTGGTCATCGCACCCGGATCGGAACCTGCGTCGGGCTCCGTCAAGCCGAAACAGCCGACATATTCGCCCGTTGAGAGCTTCCGCAGATATTTCCGCCGCTGCTCATCATTTCCGTACGCATAGATCGGATACATGACGAGCGAAGATTGCACGCTCATCATGCTACGGTAACCGGAGTCGACGCGCTCAATTTCGCGAGCGACGAGACCATAGGCGACATTGGACACGCCCGCGCCGCCATACTCGGGCGGCAGGGTCAAGCCAAGAAGACCGAGCTCGCCCATCTCATTGAAGATGGAGCGATCCGTCCTTTCATGCGCATACGCCTCGACCACCCGGGGGCGCAGCCGGTCTTCCGCAAAGGAATGCGCCGTCTCCTGGATCAGGCGCTCTTCATGGCTGAGCTGCTCATGCAACAAAAAGGGATCGGCCCAATCGAAGGAGGACGCCTTGTGTGCTTTCGTTTCGGCTGTCTTGTTCATCTCATCACTCCGGACGGCCAATGCCCTGTCGCCTGATCCTGAACTCTTCGCGGAGTATAGCAGAGTGCGTGATGTGAGGGTCTCTGCCGGCAGGTCGAGTCAACACTCAGCGGTAGTTGTGGAAACAGCCCGGTCTCAAAAGGTTTGGCATCAAGATTTTACCCAGATTTGTGGATTTAACCGGTGCGGAAAAGAGATTCGGGACACTGCACGGAGGATCCTGCTTATGACTCAAGGGAGAATGCTGCGCTCCAGGATATTGGGAGTTGCGTGCGTTATGGTCTTTGCAAGTTCAATGGCGCTGGCGCAAACGGCGCAAGACACGAATGCCGCCTCATCCGAAAAGGCTGCTCCCGCAGACACAGCGCCGAAAGCCAAAGGAAAACAGCCGGACAAGAAACAGCACGCGGGAGACCAGGCAGATAAAGCCGCTAACTCCGAGGCGAAGCCCAAGCGCGGCCAGTATGGCAGCGAGGCGGAGGCAAGGGCCCATTGCAAGGGCGACGTCGTGTGGGTCGACAAGGACAACTTCAATCACTACGCCGGATCTCGCGAGTATGGTCGCAAGCCCGGCGCTTTCGCCTGCGAGAACGGGTAAGAAAAACCCTTCCTAATAAAGACGGGGATAAGACGGCTTGTGCGGGCGCGATAGACCTCGTATTGGGTTCCAAATTGCGTCCGCAAAAGTCATTCCCCGGCGCGCATCCGTGCGACGGCTGGCGCGATCAGGAGCACCGTGACCAGCACGCCCACGCCCCGGTTTGGAGAAGAAGGCCGTCAGGCCGCCTGGACCAAGCACAGCAGACCAAAGTAGGCAGCCCTACTAACGCCGATGCCCACGAACCGCAGCGTAGGCACCAAGCTAATGCGTCCAGCTTCCTATGCGGCCGAACTTGAAGTTGTCGGCGTAGGATTTCTTTATGAATGCGCGCGGGGGCGGCTCGAAGACGCGGAAGGGAATTCCATTCTTCTGCGCGTAGTCGATCGCCTCCTCCTTGGTTTCGAAAAAAAGGCGCACCTGAGAAAGCATGTCATTGGAGCTGGTCCAGCCCATGAGAGGATCAATCTCCCGCGGCGTGGCGGGCTCGTACTCCAGCACCCATTCTTTCGTTTTCGCCCGCCCGGACTGCATGGCGGTTTTCGCTGGCTTATAGATGCGTGCAAGCATGATGACCCTGGCGATTAACTTGTCCCGCTTTCGAATTTGGGACATCCCGACCCAAATGACAATCGCAAACAGCGGCGCCAGGGATTTCGAAGCGGAACTCGCCTCGTTCCGCGATTTATCTTACGGAAATCATAAGGCGTCGAAATCCGTAAACTTAGAAGCAAAGAGGGCGAATGGAACGCTTTTAGCAAAAGTTAACTACAGTCCGATCTTGTTTGTTTACTTCCAGCATGCACAGTTTGCGACTGGGATCGTTCAAGTAATGCGTCATGAGATCAGTCCAGTTAGCTGTCGCAAGTTTGCTTGCGCTACTTCTTTACGAAGAGGCTAACGCCGGGCCTTGCACCGACCCTAAAAAAATGCCTGCTTCTCAGCCGGAAGCGACCGTAAAATGCGAAACCGTCGTCAGGAAGAGGGCCGCGAAATCAGCATCCGCGCCGGGGTATTCTCTGCCTCCTGCGGCACAGAATACCATACTGGCGCCGCCGCAATTGCCGTCTTCACTGAAGCCGGACTGGGTCTATGTAGGCAGTGGCATCGTTGACTCACACATCGGAGAAAAACGAATCTTTGTGGACGGCGGCCCCACCGATCGATACAGCGGCGTTACCTTGATCACCCCTTTCGAACAAAGCCAATATAATCCTTATCCTGTGGGACCGGAGATCGGCATTGGATGGAAGACCCCGGCTCTGGCCGCCTTCGGAATTACTGACATCGGCGCCGGTTTTTCCGTTTTCCGGAACAGCCTTTACAGGACCGCGACGATCCTTGGTTTTCGCGTGGGCCATGACCTCGCGGCCGGCATCAACGCCGGGCTCATCGTCGGCCCGATTTTTTCAGGGTACTCTCAGCCCGTTGCGGTCGCAGCCGAACTGGAGTTCGACCTCAAACAGATCGCCATTTCGCAAAGATGGAATATCGCTGATGTCATCCCGAATGGACTTGTCATCAAAAATCGCGTCATGCCATGCAAGGCCGAATTCTGGGCGCCGGGTGAGGGCGTGAATGCCGCCTTTGAACTCTGGGCTGGATTCAAGTTCTCCCTCCAATAGCAAGCGGCCAGGTGCGCTCAAAGCCAAGAGACTGCCGCAATCAGGACTATGCTGCCGTGCGGGGCAGAAGGGAACATCCGCAATGAAGAAAGCATTCGTGTGCATGGTGACGGCAACATTCGTTCTATCGTCTGGCGCTTATGCCGGCGAGCGTCCGCTCGACGCGGGGCTAGGCCTTGTATCGGGAGCCGTGGTCTTCGGGCCTGTTGGCGCGATAGCTGGCGGTGTGATCGGTTACACGAAGGGACCGGCCATTTCGCACACTTTAGGTTTGAGCGGACACCATCACCGCCGCCAATCTTCAAGGAAGAGCCCGTAGCGCACTAAGAGCTGACGCCGAAGAATGCCGCGGCTGACCTGCGCCGGCTACATCGTCGACAGCAACTGCAGATGCTGGAATAGCCACGTCTCGCTCAGCGCATCATTATCCTTTTTCAAATAGACGCGCAGATCGACTGGATCCTCGGAAGCAGCGGTGAAGTCGAACATCACGCGCCACTTGTCGGTGTCGACTACGGGGTAAACTGCTTGCCGTTCGATCTTTCCTGAAGCAGCGGACACGACGACGTCAATGTCGCCGCGCTTCGTAAATTCGCCGAGCCGACCGCCACGGAAATCCACGACATATTTGACCATCCCTTTAGGCCGTGGCTGCCCCGGAATACCGCCTGTGCCAGCCCTCGTGGCAATCACGCGGGCCAGGGGAGCCGGATATGGCTCGTCCAGCCGCCAATAGAGCTTGTACTGCACCTCGTGATGCTCGCCCGCGCGGTAAGGCTGCCGCGGCTTCCAATACGCGACGATATTGTCGTGGATCTCATCGCTCGTCGGAATTTCCACCAGTTGCACAGCGCCTTCCCCCCAGTCGCCGATGGGTTCGACCCAGACGCTTGGGCGCTTGTTGTAAAATGCTCCATCATCCTCGTAATCGCGGAAATCGCGCTCGCGCTGCAGAAGACCGAAGCCTTTCGGACGCTGATCGAAAAATGAACTGGTCTGAACGCTGAGCGGGTTGTTGATAGGCCGCCAGATTCGCTCGCCGGTCCCGGTCCAAACGCTGAGACCATCGCTATCGTGAATTTCAGGGCGCCAATCCGCGCCCATCCGGCGGTTCGGCTTGCCGTACCAGTACATACTGGTCAAAGGTCCGATTCCAACACGCTCAATGTCCGCTCTTGGAAAAAGATGGGCCGTCACGTTCATCAATGTGAAGCCATCATGCGTGGTCTCGAAGCGGTAAGCGCCGGCGATACGCGGTGAATCCAGCAATGCGTTGATGATCACGCCGCGCCGTCCCGCCATCGGTTCCAGCCAGAACTGCGAAAAGCGAGGAAATTCCTCCGGCGCCGGCATGGCGACGTCGATGGCAAGACCGCGGGAAGAAAGTCCGTATTGTCCCGTTTCGGCCGGACTGCGGAAGTAGGACGCTCCAAGGAATGCAAGCCAATCCGGCACGCCCGGCGCGGCAAGAATGCGAAAGCCCGCAAAACCGGTGTCTGGTGGAAGCGCCTTTGCAAATTCGCTCTTCCCATAGGTAAAAAGGTCCGGACTATAGCCGACCTCCTGCGCCGACCCCGCCGCGGAGACGACGAAGATGCGGACGGGCTCCTTAAAGAACCGCCCGACGTGAAAAAGCTCGATGGGATAAGGTCCATCGCCGCCTCCCCAGATCGCCAGCTCCGGCCGGAACCTGATCTGCTGATAGGCATCGAAGTCGATCCGCTGCACGAGCGCCGGATCGTGCACGACTGGCTTCTGATAAGGTCTTTCGCTAAGCTCCTTGGCCGAGGCAATGAGCTTTTCGAACGAAAAAGGAATCTGCGGGCCGACGAAGACGCTTTCCGGCTGCCCCATCGCCCTCGTGCTTGCGGTGAAACCCAATGCTGCAGATCCAATCAGCAACGTCCGGCGATCAATCATTTAGTGTCTCCGCAAATTGTCTCACGGCTTCGGTTCTGGTTAATGAAATGCGCATGACAAGCATGAAATTAAAGCTCGACAAGCTTAGGAGTGAACCCCTATTGCACACTCCGAGCTACTTTTATAACAGCCACAATGCCGCGCTCAAGCAATCAAACGGGCTCATGAGGTGGTGTGGGAAATACTTTTTGGCTATTATCCATCCGCCATTCCGGAGCCTTCGTCATCATGCAAATCCACCATCCCTATCTCCTATTTCTCGGTGACGTTCAGGATCAGCTTGCAGCCAAGACAGCGCAGGGAATCGTGGATTGGCGGCCCGAGTGGAGCCTGGGACAATTACGAATGCCAGGATGCAAAGCGAATGTCGGCATTCCCGATATGACTATCCCCGATGCGGTGAAGGCGGGCGCGCGCACCTTGATCGTTGGCGTTGCGAATGCGGGCGGCGTTCTTCCCGAGCAATGGACGGCGCCCATCGTCGAAGCGCTGGCGTCAGGGCTTGATGTCGCCGCCGGCCTGCATATGAAGCTTGCTGAAAGGCCGTCCGTGGCGGACGCCGCGCATCGCTATGGCCGGAAGCTTTTCGATGTGCGCCAATCCGGCGAGCGCTTCGAGACGGGGAAGGGCACGAAGCGTTCGGGCATGAGGCTCTTAACCGTCGGCACCGATTGCTCGGTTGGCAAGAAGTACACGGCTCTGGCGCTCGAGCGCGAAATGCGTGCTCGCGGCTTCCATGCCGACTACAGGGCGACCGGGCAAACCGGCTTGTTCATTTCGGGTCATGGGGTTGCCATAGACGCCGTGGTGGCGGACTTCATCTCCGGCGCCGTGGAATGGCTTTCACCGGCGGCCGAGCCACACCATTGGGACCTGATCGAAGGCCAAGGCTCGATGTTCCATCCCTCTTTTGCGGGCGTGTCGCTGGGGCTTCTGCATGGCGGTCAGCCCGATGCGTTCGTGGTCTGCCACGAACCTTTGCGGACGACAATGCGGGGCGTCTCCTTTCCCGTGCCTTCGATCCAGCACGTAATCGATATCACAATGCGCTGCGGCTCGCTCACAAATCCC